>DFEL01000082.1 GCA_002369055.1 Cyanobacteria bacterium UBA3803 | reverse complement strand
GAAATTTCTTGGCAAAGAATTAAACATCCATCAGATGTTCTTGCTTTAGGTGATGAAATTGAAGTTAAAATTATAAAAATCGATCAAGAATTAAAAAGAATTAGCTTAAGCTTAAAACGTATGACTGAAAATCCTTGGCAGCAAATTGAAGGTCAATTTGAAGAAGGTCAAGTTGTAAAAGGTACTGTAAATAAAGTTGCAACATTCGGTGCATTTATAAATATCTTCCCGGGTGTAGAAGCATTATTGCCTGTTGCTGAAATGGATGGCGAAAATCCAAATCCGTTTAATATTTACAAAGTTGGTGATGAAGTTGAAGTTTTAATTAAAAAGTTCACTCCACAAGAACATAGAATTGCTTTAAGTGTTAAAGACATGAATAAGTAGTTTGATATTTTATTGATTGAAAAAGGGAATTGTGAATTTTTCTTCACAATTCCTTTTTTTATGACTAAAAATTTATAAAATGTGGAATATTACTAGTGTAGCATAAAGAAAGATTTACCCCTATGGAACAAGTATTATTGCTAAATTCAGATAAAGAGCCTCTCCATTTAACTACTTGGAAGCGTGCTTTAGTTTTATTATTAAAGGGTAAGGCTGAGTGTATAGAAAAAATTGACGATATAGAAAATTTTATTAAAGTTGATAATACACTTATACCAAAAGTTATTAAATTAAAAGAAAAAAAGGCAATTCCATGTACGGAGTTGCCTTTTTCACGTGAAAATATATACAAACGAGATGAATATACATGCCAATATTGCGGTAAAAAGTTGCCGGGTAATGAGCTTACACTTGACCATGTCTATCCAAAATCAAGATTAGGGCCTGATACATGGGAAAATATTGTTGCGTGCTGTAAAGAGTGTAATCAATACAAAGCTAATCGTACACCAAAAGAGGCTGGTATGAAGCTATTACGCAGACCTACAAGACCTACCGACAGTAAGATGTTTGAATTAACAAAAAATAGCAGTGATAATATAAAACATTGGATAAAATATTATAAAACGGCTTAGTATTGAAGTAGCATGTTAAACAATTCTTTTTGCCAATCTCCTACTTTTTCAACGTAAAATGCAGCACCTCTGCGTTCACAATTTTGTTTATGCTCTTTTCTGGTAGATGCGGACATTATTGCAAATATTGATGTTTCTTTTCTTGATGTTGAAATCTTTTTTAATTCTTCAAGCAGTATAAAACCTTCTCTTTCTGTCGGTATGAATAAATCCATGACTACATAATCGTATGTGCTTCTTTTAAATTTGTCGACAGCGTCATATATCTCTCTTGATGTAATTGGTAAATAGCCGGCACGTTTAAATATAACACTAAGTTGATATGTAATTGTGCCTAAGTCGTCAATGATTAAAACTTTGCCTTTTACCGGATGACCATTATCATCATAATATTGCTTTTTTTCTCTTTTTATAGTTGAAGGGTCTATAAATTGAAGTGTTGGCAAATTATAATTTGTAGGTGCTTCCATATCTTCTTGAGATGTTGAAGATTCGTTTACGGTTTTATTTAAACTTACATTACTATTAATTTTTTCGATGTATTGTTTGATATTTGAAACTTGTTGTTTAAGTGTATCCAAGTTTATTTGTGATAATTCCGGTACTTGTGAATTATTGAGTTCGTATAAGTTTTTTAAAAATTCACTATCTAGTTCAATACTAATGTTTTCAGACATTTTAACCTCATTTTAGTAAATTATAACATAATTTTTACAAAAAAGGCAATTTTTTTTAGTTAAATGTTTTTATATATATGTAGGTAAGAAAAAATATTTTGGTAGGTTTATAAGGAGTTTTTAATGTTTAGTGACGAATTTATGCATTTTTTAATTAAGTATCAACAACCGGCTGAACCTCCAAAAAAAATCAGTGATATTAAAACAATGTCTTTTCCAAGACGTGGAAATAAGTTGGCTGAAGTTATGCTAACAGTTAAAAAATAATAATAATTACAAAAAATATTTCAAAAGAGTATGACAATTTGTTGTACTCTTTTTTTATGTTAAAATTCTGTTATTGAAAGAGGATTTTATGGATAAATTGTCAACTTTTATTATTGATTCGGATGATAATTCAAGAGAAATTATAAGAAATTACTCAAGAGAGTTAGATTATATTAAAATAACAGATTGCTACAATAATATGGAAGATGCTTTTGACGCATTGATTAAAGAACAGCCTCAAATAGCATTTGTTGATTTAAATAACGGTTCGGATAAGGTTTTTGAACTTATTGAAAGAGTATTAAATAATCAAAAAACTACAAAATTTATTGTTACAGCCTTAAGTTACGATACTGATTCTGTTATAAAGGCTATGAGAGCAGGTGCAAGGGAATTTTTACCAAAACCAATTACAAAAAATGAATTTGAGAAGACACTAAACAAATTAAAAGAACAAATAATTGGTTCTGAACGTACTAATAACTGCAAAATTATTACTGTATTTTCAAACAAAGGCGGAATCGGTAAAACTTCTATTGCAACAAATTTAGCATTGGAAATTGCAAATATTACAAAAGAAAAAGTTGCTCTTGTTGATATGAATTTTCAATTGGGTGACGTTGCTACATTTATGGATATAAAGCCGTCATTTGATATTTCTTATGTTGTAAAAAATCTTGATGGTACGGATGATTCATTTTTATTAAGCACCTTAGACAGATATAAAGATACAAATTTATATATTCTTGCTGACCCTCCGTATATGGAACAAGCAAAGGATATAACACCTGACCAAATATCAAAATTATTTGATGCTTTAAGAGAAACATTTTCCTATGTAATTGTGGATACAAGCAATGTTTTTTATGGCAAAACTATTACAGTTTTAGATAATACAGATTTTATCATGCTGGTTTCTATTGTAAATTTACCTGCGATTAGAAACTGCCAGCGTTGTTTGGATATTTTTGAACGTCTTGGGTATGACAAAGATAAGACAAAAATTGTAATAAACAGGTATATGGAAAACGATGAAGTAAAAGCGGAAGATTTGGAAGAAGCGTTGGGACAAAAAGTTTATTGGAAAATTCCAAATAATTATTTTACCATTATGTCCTCTATAAATAAGGGTATGCCGGTTAGTTACATAAATCCGACTTCAAATATTGCTCAAAGCTATCGTGAACTTGCGACAGTGTTGTCTGATAATATTTATAAACAAAAAGTTGCCAAAAAAATTAAAAGAAATCCATTAATTGACTACAAAAAATTGATTGATTAGTTAAAATTCAAATTATATAAATGTATGGGCTAAGCATACCCAAATAATCCGAAACAGGCATAAAATGGGGAAAGGCAATTTTTAATCAAAAAAATACTTTATATAAATACAGGATGTCATGCCTGTACTAAAATGTAATATAAAAATAATTTATATTTCTTATCGTTTGTCTAAAACA
>DFEL01000096.1 GCA_002369055.1 Cyanobacteria bacterium UBA3803 | reverse complement strand
TTTTATGTTTAACTTTTAAAAATAGTTTTTAATGGAACAAAACAAAGTAATTAAAGAGAAGAGCAAGTTTGTTGATAACATTGCATATAAGAGCAAGTTTCAGTTTCTTATATGGGTGAATGAAAATGTTATTTGCCAACGTTACTTTAAGATTAATGGTTTTAATGAGGATTCTATCTACAGTGCTGAATTTATTGACTGTATGAACGGTATAGTACGTTCAATACAAGAGGATTTGGAGAGTAAGAGTCGTGTATACTTGTGGTATACTAATACAGCACAGCCATTTAAGTTGCGTGGTTTCTTCACTATCGAAGAAGGAGAGAAGTATGGAGAAGAGTTTGTACGTGCAATGTGCAATGATGAGATAACAGGCGCAGTACAAGCACCTGATGGTAAGATTTTTACCAAGGAGTACATTTCCATGTCTGATGAAGCACAAAATGATTTTGGGGAAACTCAACGTCCTTCTGATGGTGAAATTACATTTAAGTTTTCTTTTTTGATTGACGACAAACCTGTTTTTGAAAAAATATGGGATGGTAATGTATATCCTAAATTTGTGAGAAATGGTGTTGATTTGACAAACTCCTATGCCTCAAAGGATAACCATGATATTTCATCACTCAGTTTTAACGCCGCAATCATACGTTATATGCAACGAGGAAAAAACAATCTTATAAGCGAGTTTATACGTCGTATTTGTGACACTCTTAGTAACACATTTACTGAGAAGTATGAGTATACGAAGGAATTCGAAATGGGTGGCAAGAAATACAATTATCTTTCTGCTTATGAGAGTTACAAGAATTCATGGCGCAAGGCTGTACGCAAGAAGACACAGGAGTATTATGAGACACTTTATCCGTCACCACGTCAAATTGCATACATTGAAAAGCATTATTAAAAAAAAACAATTAATATTTGCCGTTTGAGTTTATAACTTGAACGGCAAGTTTTTCAAAAATAATTTCTTTTAACATTTTTTTAACAATGGCAAAAAATAATTTGGCAAAAATGGACTTAGGTTACTTAGGGGAAAATTATCAGTATAATTTGGTAAAATACCTTATAGAAACACCTAAATTTTTTGTTGCAATGTCTCCTATCATTGACCAAAACATGTTTACTGATGAACATTTAAGACGTATCGTGGGTATGATGAAGGATAGATATTCAAAATATGGCATTTGTCCTACATATGTAGATATTGATTGTTTGATACGCACAACAGTAAACGATGCAGTCACCCTTGAATTAATGACAGAGAAACTTGATAGTCTCAAGAAAAAGAATTTTAATCTTGATGTTGAAATATTGGTTTCCAATGCTGAAAAATTCTTTAAGCAACAGAATTTGGCAAAAGCAATTAATAAGTGTACCGAAATTCTCAAACGAGGTAATGCTGACAGTTATTTTACGATGGAAGAACTGATTAAAAAAGCATTAGAGACTAATACAAATACAAATTTAGGTTTCCATTTGTTTGAAACTTTGGAGGAAGACCTTAAAGAAGATTATCGTTGTGCTATCCCTACGGGTGCTGATAAACTTGATGAAAGCCTTTATGGTGGTCTTGGCAAAGGTGAATTAGGTATCGTGGTTTCGCCTATGGGTGTGGGAAAGTCGAGTGCTACGACAGGTTTCTGTGCTCATGCAGCCACAACAAAGACAAAGGACAATAACGAAATGGGCTATAAGGTCTTACATTTCTTCTTTGAGGATACCGAAGTTGCAATAAGGAGAAAATATTACGGTTATGTCACAGATATTGATGCATGTGATTTGTCTGACCCGATAAATAAACCGATTGCAATGTCTATTCTAAAAGACAATAACAATGAATTGAGAAATATGTTAAGACAGAATGTTATTTGTCAACGTTTATCAACGGGTGAATATTCTGCAAGTGACATAAAATATTTGATTCAACAATATATAAGCCGAGGTTTTGTACCTGATATTGTCGTTATTGATTACTTTGAATGTCTGCGTCCTGAAAAAAACACAGATGGCTATCAGAATAGTGAATGGACAAGGGAAGGTATAACAATGCGTAAATTGGAGACGTTGGCAAAGGAATTCAATATTGCATTGTGGGTTCCAGTTCAGAGTACCAAAGATGCAATAAACCAAGAGTATGTCGGTTTGAATCAGGCAGGTGGTAGTGTAAGAAAAACACAGATTGGTCATGTTGTGATACAATTGGCACAAACACCACAACAGAAGGAAGAACATAGACTAAATATGTTTATTGGTAAACTTCGTGCAGTAAAGATTGGTAGAACTTCTTTCCCTAATGTCAAATTTAATAACGGAACATGCAAATTTGACATGTCAGATATGGATTCAATTGATAACGAACCTATTGGTAATCAGGGAGGTAACGCCAATAAACAGTTTATTGAAAGGGCAAATGCAATTGCAAAGAATACAAAGTAATTTATTTAGTTGTTAAATAGTGTAATATGGTGGTTTTTTAAGGTAAAAAAAATTAAAAATTTTTTCTTTTTGATTATTAAAGAGTTATGATTTTTTAAGAATTTTTATAACGTTTTTTCAAAAATTAAAGACTACATATATTATACTAATAAATTTACAAAAATAATTTAATAAAATGGAAGTAAAAAAAACCGATGGGTCTTTTGAGGAATATATTCCTGAAAAGATTGAGAAAAGTATTTGTGATGCTTTTTCTTCAGTTAATGACCAGTGTAACGAGGGGTTGCTTAAAATCTTGACAAAAAATCTTTTTGTCTATGATAAGATAAGTACACAAGAAATCAGAAGACAGGTTGAAGAAAACCTAATGTGCATTAATAAAAAGGCTGCTAAGGCGTATATTCAAAAGTACGATGACAGGAAGCATTTAAAAAAGGACGAAGATTTTATTAAGCAATATATTAATGCTTCAAACGCTTCAACAGGTTCGAAATACGATTCAAATGCCAATGTAGGAAACAAAAACGTGGTTACTTTAGGACAAGAACTGCATAAGGGTAAAAATATTCAGCAGAATCGTTATATAATGCATAATAAAATTAA
>DFEL01000023.1 GCA_002369055.1 Cyanobacteria bacterium UBA3803 | reverse complement strand
ACACCATCTCAAGATATGGTTATGGGTATGTATTATTTGACTCTTATTAAAGATGAAAATATGGTACCTTCAAAATATTTCTACAATTTCCAAGATGCTATTGCTGCTTTGGAAGCAGGTGTTATAAAATTACATGACAAAATTTATGTAAGAGATGAACACGGTAAACGTATTGAAACAACAGCAGGTAGAATTATTTTTAATGAAGCAGTAAGAAACGCAGTTTTATAATATAAGGGTGAATAAACAATGACAAATATGTATACAACACAAAAGAAAACATTAGATTTCATTAACAAACAAATGGATAAAGGTGCATTGAAGAATTTACTTGCACAAATTTATCTTGAGTTTGGTGGTGCAAAAACAGCTACATTAGCAAATACATTGAAAAATTTAGGTTATCACTATGCAACAAAATCAGGTGTAACTATTTCAATTTCTGACTTATCAGTTCCTCCAATTAAACAACAATTATTAAAAGAAGCTGATGAGGAAATTCAAAAATCAACAAACAGATACCTTAAAGGTGAAATTACAGAAGTAGAAAGATATACAAAGGTTATCGACACTTGGTCTGAAACAACAGCAAAATTAACAGAACAAGTAGTTAAAAACTTTGATAGATTAAACCCTGTATATATGATGGCATTCTCAGGTGCCAGAGGTAACTTATCGCAAGTATCACAATTGGTTGGTATGCGTGGTCTGATGGCTGATGCACAAGGTCAAATCATCGACTTGCCTATTAGAGCAAACTTTAAAGAAGGTTTGTCCGTAACTGAATACATCATTTCATCTTATGGTGCAAGAAAAGGTCTTGTAGATACTGCGTTGAAAACAGCCGACTCAGGTTATTTAACAAGACGTCTTGTTGACGTTGCACAAGATGTAATTATTCGTGATACAGATTGTCACGGTAAAAAGCATATTATGTTAAAAGGTATCTATGACGGTGATACTTGTATTGTTCCGCTAATCGACAGATTATTAGGCAGAACAATAGCACAAGATATTCTTGATGCTGACGGAAATGTATTGGTTGCAAATAACACAACTTTAGACAGAAAAGATATCAAAAAGATTGAACGTTCAGGTATTGAATTAACAGAATTAGCAGTTCGTTCAGGTTTAACTTGTGAATTAGAATATGGTATCTGTCAAAAATGTTATGGTTGGGCAATGACAACTCAAAAATTAGTTGATGTTGGTGAATCAATCGGTATTATTGCTGCTCAATCAATTGGTGAACCCGGTACACAATTAACAATGCGTACATTCCACACAGGCGGTGTATTCAAAGGTTCAGGTGCTATGAAGCATATATTGGCAGAAGAAGCCGGTGAAGTTGTAACTGCTGTTAAAACAAGAGAAGTTAGAACTCGTCACGGGGATATAGTACAAATTTTAATTCTTGAAACTGATGTAGAAATTAAAGGTGCAAGTAAAACAAGAAAATATCATATTCCTGCTGGTGCAACAGTAATGTTCACTAAAGGTCAAAAAGTTGAAAAAGGATTTGAACTTGCAGTGTATGAACCTGTATCACAAGGTGACGGTTCTCGTTTGACAGAAAAAGCAACAAAGGATATTACATCAGATTTGTCAGGTGAAGTTGTATATCAAGACTTTACTGCCGATGAAAAGAAAGACAGACAAGGTAACGTATCAAGAACTGCAAACAAGAGTGGTGTTGTTTGGGTTCTTGGTGGTGATGTTTATAACTTACCGGGCGGTTCAAAAATTCTTGTAAAAGATGAACAAAAAATTAAAGAAGGTGAAAAACTGGCTGAAACTTTAACCGTTTGTGAACACGGTGGAGAAGTTAGAGTTGGTGATGACCTTGTTATAGAAGATGTTAAATTTGAAGGTAAAAAGATTAAGAAAATTGTTTCAGGTAAAGAATTAACAATTGTAATCGCATCAATTATGCCTTCAAATGCGACATTTGAACAAACTAAAAAAGAACAATTATGGACAGTTGATAAAACAGGTGAAAAGTATATCGTTAAATCTCCTGTTGATACAACAGTTGAAAACGGTATGATTATTGCCGAATTAATTAGTGATGATTGTTCTGTTTCTTCATCAGGTGAAATCAAATACGTTGATGTAGAAGTTGATGAAAATCAAATTATAACAAAAGCAGGTTCAGTTGTATTTATTCCTGAAGAAGTACATCAATTAAATAAAGAATCAACTTTAAAAATGGTTGAATCCGGAACAAAAGTTACTGCGGGTACAGAAATTGTAAAAGACGTGTATTGTCATTTAGACGGTATTGTAGAAATTAAAGAATACAACGATGTAATTCACGAAGTAACAGTTCGTCCTGGTGAAATTTATCAATTGGCAAATGTTTCAGAATTAAAAGTAGAAGAAGGCGAAGTTATCAAAAAAGGTACTGTAATTGCTGACGGTATAAAGGCAAAAGAAACTTCTATCGTAACAATTATGGATACTGAAATGGACGATTTGGATATTGATGATTTGGATGAAGAAATGGATGCTTCAATGAATATTGAAGAAGATAATCTTGCAAATCAACCTATTCAAATTTTGGTAAGACCTGTTCAAGTAATTAAAGTTGACCAAAAAGATGTTTCTATTAAATTCGATTCATCAGATGAATTAATTGATATTGTTCCTGTTACTCAATTACAATACAAAGACGGTGCAAGAGTAAGAAATCTTGACGGTGCAACATTAATAAGAACAAGTTTAGTTCTTCAAATGCAAGGTCATTTATCACACTTAAAAGGTATGGTTGAACTTGATGACAAAGGCAGCTTAAAAATAGTTGTACTTGATAAGTTAATTGTACGTCGTGATATTGAAGGTAATTCAAAATTAAATGATTCATTGCAAACCGAACTTCTTGTTAAAAACGGTGAAGTTATTGAACCAAAAACACCTGTTGCAAAAACTTGTGTATTGGCTGTAAATGACGGTGTTGCTTCAATTAAGAATAATGAAGAAGAAGCAAGAAGATTGCTGTTAATCTGTGACAATTACGAAGAAAAAGTTGCAGTGAAAACAAAAGCCGTAGTTAAAAAAGGTCAATTTATAAAACAAGATGATTTATTAACTGAAGGAGAAGACAGAGCACCTGTTTCAGGTCAAGTTGTTTCAGTTGAAAAAAATCAAATTGTAATAAGAACAGGTAGACCATATTTGATAAGTCCTGGTACAATGTTACTTGTTTCCGCAGGTTCATTGGTACTACGTGGTGATATGTTGGTATCACTTGTATATGAAAGACAAAAAACAGGTGATATCGTACAAGGTCTTCCGAGAGTTGAAGAATTGCTTGAAGGTCGTAAGCCAAAAGATTGTGCTATTTTGGCGGAAGACGACGGAACTGCAATTATTGAAACAGATGACGATATGCCAAGATTGTATCTTGAAACTGAAGACGGTTCAAAAACCGAAATCAAGTTCGCAATTGACGCAAATATAGTTGTTCAAAACGGTCAAAAAATTGTTAAAGGTCAACCTTTAACAAGTGGTCCTTTAAATCCACATGACGTTATGAGATTATGCGGCCCTGAAGTTGCTCAACAATACTTGGTAGACGAAGTTCAACGTGTATACCGCTCTCAAGGTGTAGAAATTGCCGATAAGCACGTGGAAATTATCGTAAGACAAATGACTAAAAAAGTTAAAATTGTTGATGCAGGTGATACAAACTTATTACCTGGTGAATTGATTGAAGTTCAAATCTTTGAAAAAGAAAATGATGCAGTTCTTGCCAATGGCGGTCAACCTGCAACTTGTGAATACATGTTGTTAGGTATTACTAAAGCTTCATTGAATACAGAATCATTCATTTCAGCAGCTTCATTCCAAGAAACAACAAGAATATTGACAGAAGCAGCAGTTGACGGTAAGAAAGACTTGTTAAGAGGTTTAAAAGAAAACGTTATTATCGGTCGTTTAATTCCTGCCGGTACAGGTTTCTATCACTTAACTCATGCAAACGAAGAAAAGGATAAAGAAGCACAACGCCGTGCAGCACAAAGAAATCAAGCACGTAAACCGTCTGCAATTTTGGAAGAAATTGAAGGAATGTTTGGTGCTCCCGAATTTTCAATTGATGATGAAACAATCGGTTAATTCGATAATATAAGATAAAAAGGCGACGCATCGGCGTCGCCTTTTTTGTTGAAAATTATAACAATAAAAACAAATTTTTGCTTGAAATTTTAGTTTTTTATGTGATGATATAATTAACGCTAATATAATAGCAAATGTACAAGTATATAAAAGATAAGGAATTAAGAAATGGCAAGAAAGACACCATTAGAAAAAATCAGAAACATTGGTATTGCTGCTCACATTGACGCAGGTAAAACCACAACAACAGAACGTATTTTGTTCTACACAGGTAAAACACACAAAATTGGTGAAGTTCACGACGGTGCTGCTGTAACAGACTTTATGGACCAAGAACGTGAACGTGGTATTACAATTCAATCAGCTGCCGTAACAGCTGAATGGAAAGGTCACCAATTGAATATTATTGATACTCCGGGCCACGTTGACTTTACGGTTGAAGTAGAACGTTCATTGCGTGTATTAGACGGTGAAGTTGCAGTATTTTGTGCAGTAGGTGGTGTTCAATCTCAATCTGAAACAGTATGGCGTCAAGCAAACCGTTACGAAGTTCCTCGTATCGTATTTGTAAATAAAATGGACAGAACAGGTGCTGATTTCTATCGTGTATTAAACCAAATCAGAGACAGATTAAGAGCAAATGCTTTTGCTATTCAATTACCTATTGGTGCTGAAGATAAAATGCAAGGTATCATTGACTTAATCGAAATGAAAGCCGAAATTTACAGAGATGATTTAGGTAAACAATTTGATGTTTTTGATGTTGATACATGTGCTGAAATTTCTCAAGAATTAAAAGATAAAGCTCACCAATTCAGAGAAGAATTAGTTGAAGCTATTGCATCAGAAGATGATGCTTTAATGGAAAAATATTTTGAAGACCCTGAATCTATCACCGTTGCTGAATTAAAATCAGTATTAAGAAAAGCTACTTGTGCAAACAAAATTGTTCCTGTAACTTGTGGTTCAGCATTCAAGAACAAAGGTGTTCAAATGTTATTGGATAACGTTGTAGATTACTTGCCATCACCAACAGATGTAAAAGCTATTGAAGGTGAAATGGAAGACGGTACAAAAACAGAACGTCATTCATCAGACTCAGAACCATTTGCAGCATTAGCATTTAAAGTTATGACTGACCCGTTCGTAGGTCGTTTAACATTCTTACGTGTATATTCAGGTGTAATTACATCAGGTTCTTACGTATTGAACGCAACTAACGGTAAAAAAGAACGTATTTCTCGTTTAGTTCGTATGTACGCAGACCAAAGACTTGAAGAACAAGAAGTATATGCAGGTGATATTTGTGCTGCAGTTGGTTTGAAAGATACAACAACAGGTGATACATTATGTGATGAAAAAGCACCTATTATCTTAGAAAAAATGGTATTCCCTGAACCTGTAATTTCGGTTGCTATTGAACCAAAAACAAAAGCAGACCAAGAAAAAATGGGTATTGCAT
>DFEL01000132.1 GCA_002369055.1 Cyanobacteria bacterium UBA3803 | reverse complement strand
TGCCGCCGAGGTTACAGTATTGTTTAAAAATACATGTCATCCCGAACTTAGGGAGCGACGGCTGAAAGCCGATAAAATGCTCCAGTGGAGCATTTTAAGCGAGTCTCCGAGCAGCTATGCTGCGAAGGGGGAGGGAGCTCATTCTGACAAGATGCTGAAACGAGTTCAGCATGACAGAATCTTCAACCCTTCACCCCTTCAACCTTTCAACCATTATATTTTTATCTATTTTTTTATGCTAAAATATTGTTATGGTGTCAGCGTACGAAGAAGCAGTTTTACAAATTAAAAATCAGATAGACATTATTGATATTATATCTGAAGAAGTTGTGCTGAAAAAAAAAGGTAAGACATATTGGGGACTTTGTCCGTTTCATGGAGAAAAAACCCCATCTTTTTCTGTTACTCCCGAACGTGGAATTTTTAAGTGTTTTGGTTGCGGTGTCGGTGGTGATGCGATTACTTTTTTAATGAAATTGCATAATTGGGATTATGTACAGACTATAAAATATCTCTCTGAAAGATACAATATTCCACTGCCTGAATTTAAATCTGACGGTGGTAAGCAAAAAGAAGAAAGAGCGTTAATGCTTGAAGCATGCAAAAAAGCTGTTCAATTTTATCAAGATGTTTTGCTTACTTCGCCTCAAGATAATATTGCCGTAAAATATCTTGCAGCCAGAGATATTACACCCGCTGTTATTTCAAGATATTCTTTGGGACTTGCTTTAAAAGAGCCAAACGAGCTTTATAAACGTCTAAAAAGAGAATACGATGATTCAATTCTCGTTGATGCTGGATTAATTATTAAATCAAGTCAAGGCAATTATATTGACCGCTTTAGAAATAGGATTATTATTCCTATTCAGAGTGAAAATGGCGATTACATTGCCTTTGGTGCCAGAGCAATTGAAGACGGACAAAATCCTAAATATTTAAACTCATCAGATTCCAAAATATATAATAAAAGCAGAATTTTATATGGTCTTTATACTGCTAAAGAATCAATAAAGCAAGAAGATTCCGTTGTGATAATGGAAGGTTACTTTGATGTGATTTCTGCTCAGTCGCACGGTATATCAAATGCAGTTGCCTCCTGCGGAACATCATTAACATTAGAACATGTAAAAATGCTTTCAAAATACACACGAAGCAGAAAAATTTATTTGTCATTTGATACTGATAAAGCGGGTCAAAATGCTACAAAAAGAGGAGGTGAACTTATAAAAACTGCTTTTCAGGGATTAGGAAATATCAAACAATTTGACGAATCTCACGTTGCATCAAATGATGATAAATATTCGTGCGAAATAAGAGTTGTAGCACCACCTGAAGGAAAAGATCCGGATGAATATATACGAAGTTCAGGTGCGGATGCTTTTAAAGCCTATGTCGCAAATGCTCCTCTTTTATTGGATTTTCAGTTAAATGAACTTTTAAAGAAGAAATCGGAAGTGAATACTCCACAGGAAAAGTCAGATTTAGTAAAAGAAATTATACCAATATTAAATGAAGTACAAAATCCAATAATTCAGTCAGAATATGTTAAAATTGTATCTTCGGCACTTAATGTGGATGAGAGTGCATTGGCCGCTCAAGTGCAAACATCAATGGCTGAAGACTTTAATGTACCATCAGAAATTTATTCAAATGTAACAAAATCTTCATCTATTGTCGAAATCGCACAAAAAAACCTACTTAGTTTGCATTTTATAAATAGGGGCGATTTAAATTTTGCTTCCGGTTTATCAGAAAAAATAAAAAGTGTAAATTTTACAAATAAAACGTTAATAATTGTAAAAGATACAATTGACAAATTAATAAATACCGTAAATAATGTTAGTGAATTGACAGATATGTTATATGTTGAATTCGCAGATGATATTTCGGTACAAGGTTTAATAACCGATTTAATATGCATTTCAGACTCATTTTCAGGTCTGAATGAAGATGAATTAAATATCGTTGTTCAGGAAAATATTTTAAAAATTGATGCTTGTGAGCGTGAAGAAGAACGAAAACAATTGAAACAAATATATGAAGATGTAAATGATGATGAAACTGAAGCATTAAAAATTCAAATGCAACTCAGAGATAAATTAAATAAATTAAGGACCGGTGAAGTTAAATGACAAAGAAAAGACAATCCAATTCTGTTGTAAATATGATGGAAGAAGATAATTTAGATATGTTAGGCATTGAAAGCGATAAAGATGAAGAAGATTCTGTTGATGATTCATTTTTAAACGTAGAAATGAGTACAGATAATATAGAAGATATCGTTTCTGCAGGTAAGATTGACGGAAAAACTAATTATGATGATGTTTATCTTATGGATTCTTCAGATGAAGATAAAGAAGATGAAATGGAGCTTCCAAAAGGTATTGCAGTTGATGATCCCGTAAGATTATATTTGCGTGAAATTGGTCGTATAAAATTATTATCAGCAAATGAAGAAATTGAACTTGCAAGAGCAATTATAAAAGGCGGAACTCCAGGTGCTATTGCAAAAAGAAAATTAGTTCAGGCAAATTTACGTTTAGTTGTAAGTATCGCTAAAAAATATGTTGGTCGTGGTATGTTGTTCTTGGATTTAATTCAAGAAGGTAACTTAGGTTTGATCAGAGCCGCAGAAAAATTTGACCACGAAAGAGG
>DFEL01000059.1 GCA_002369055.1 Cyanobacteria bacterium UBA3803 | reverse complement strand
AATGTCTTGAGGAATGAATACAGTGTTTACATTCTTATCAAGTGCGTATCTGAATTCCAAATCTGAAAGGATTGCGAAAATACCTGTTCTCACTCCTTCAAATTCCTCATAAGCTCTTAAGATATCATAAAATATTTTATTGGCATGTTGAGTTTGGAACAAGTAATTGACATCATCAAAAGCAACAACCAATGCCTTATTTTCACTTGCAAGATATTTCATGACTTTTTCATATACTCTTGAAAAAGGAACTCCAGTCTCTGGAGGTTGATGACCAAATAATTTTTTATGAATTTGAGAAAAGATTCCAAAACGGGTAGTGTGCAATTGACAATTAATATAACAGCAAACGACTTTATCTGAAGTTCTTTCCACCAATTCAAAAACCTTTTTAAGTGCTGTTGTTTTCCCTGTAGCACATGATCCCATAATAACTGAATTGGTAGGGCGACCCCCTTGAATGGCTGGCCTTATGCACATAGCCATTCCTTCCATTTGAGTATCCCTGAAATTAAAGTTTTCAGGCATATAATCAGGATTAAATGCATTTATGTTTTGGAATAATGTTTCATCTCCCATTAAAATATCTTCTATTGCCATATAGTTTATTATATGTTAACTTATATAAAAAAGTTCTTTAATTTTGAATAATTGCATACAAATTTTAATAAAAAAAGGGATAGAACCCTAAGGACATTAAAATCTAATAGACCAAAAGAAGAAAGAACAACTTGAAAAGGACACACCATTAAAAAAATAGAAAAAACGATTTAAATAATGTTCGACAATAAAAAAAATAATTTAAATAATATTCAATCAAATGAACATTTTCTTAAACCTATTAACAAGTTTATAGAAAAATTATGAAAGTTTAGAAATATTTATATTATTATATTCATATATAGATTATTACCTAATTATTATGGGGAAATCAGAAATGAAAATCAAAGGCCATATATACATACTACTAATTTTACTTGTTTGTATAATTAGTATTTCTGCAGTAAGCGCAACAGACGATACTGCAAGTGACATTATCAGTACTAATGACAATGAGGAAATTGTTTTAGATGATAACCTCAATGATGATGTTATAAGCACTGATAATAGTGAAGACGGAAAACTACTTTTAGAAGACAACACAGAGGAACTTATCTCAAATGAAAATGAAAAGCCTTTAAGTGAACCGGATGATGGAACATTTCAAGCATTGCAAAATAAGATCAATGCAGGATATGGCACTACAATAACCTTAGAAAACGACTACAAATGCGAAGATGGGTTTAATCGCGAGGGAATTGAGATTGCCAATGCCATAACTATTGATGGAAAAGGCCATAAAATCGATGCACAGGGAAAAGGAAGAATATTTAAAGTAAATAGCTATTGTGACAATGTAATATTAAAAAACATTACTTTTTTAAATGGAAATAATGTTTTGGGTGGTGCTATCTCATTTGATAGGGATAATAAGAATTGCCTGGTCTCAAATTGTACTTTTATAAATAATAATGCAGATGTTGGAGGTGCCATTCGTGCAAACGATTATCTTAACATCCTCATTTCGGATTGTTATTTTGTGAATAACAGTGCTTACGCGTGGGGAGGGGGAATTCATATGGTAAGCACAGATAATATTGGAAATGTTACTAATTGTACCTTCGAAAACAATCATGCAGATAAAGGAGGTGCCATTTGCAGTGAGCTGTGGGCTAAGATTTATTCATACTCCTGCATCTCCAAAACATCCTCAGATAACACTTACAATGTAATTAATCATCCTCCTATTTTAGAGGTTAATAATATCACAGCAGCTCAGGAGACTGGGGAAAAAATAACATTAAACCTAACAACATACGATGGAATCCCACTAACTGGCACCAACATTACAATAAACATATATTACAAGAACAATGACAGTTGGGTAGCCAAATATGAATATAAAAGCGGCGATGAATGGCAAGTGATTTTACCTACAGGCACTTACATTGCTAAGTTCAGCACAGAATATACTGGCTTCGACCAAAGCATATCCATAACAATGAAAGACACTACTGAACTAACCGCAACCGAAGTAACTACAACATACAATGTCAACAAAGACTTGGAAATTACATTAAAAGACAAACAAGGCAACCCACTAAGCGACATGGAAATAACCGTCGACTTAAACGGAGCCAAAAACTACACAACAGACCCCAACGGACAAATCACAATCCCTACAAAAGACTTGGCTGCAGGCATATACACAGCAAAAATAAACTTTACAGGAACTGAGACCTATATGGCATCCAGTACTTCAACTACAGTGACTGTCAACAGGGACACCCCAGAATTGACTGCAACAGATGTGACAACAACATACAATGTCAACAAAGACTTGGAAATTACATTAAAAGACAAACAAGGCAACCCACTAAGCGACATGGAAATAACCGTCGACTTAAACGGAGCCAAAAACTACACAACAGACCCCAACGGACAAATCACAATCCCTACAAAAGAATTGAATGCTGGAACCTACACTGCTAAAATAAGCTTTGCAGGAAACGAAAACTACACAGAATCCAGCACTACTGCAACAGTGACTGTAAGCAAGGACTCCCCTAAATTAACTGCAAGTGCAGTAACTACAACCTACAATGTAGCCAAAAACCTTGTAATCACACTAAAAGACAGTACAGGAAAAGCATTAAGTGGAGTTGAAGTAATTGCCAAGATAGGAAGCACTACCAAAAAGGCTAAAACCGATCAAAACGGCCAAGCCAAAATCAATGTAGCAAAACTGCTTCCAAAAACCTACACTGCTCAAATAAGCTTTGCTGGAGATGCTAATTATAATGCAGCATCAACTACTGCAAAAGTCACAGTCAAGAAAGCAACTCCTAAATTGACTGCAAAAGCAAAAACCTTTAAATTTGAGGACAAAACCAAAAAATACACAATAAGCCTCAAAGACAACAAAGGAAAGGCATTGAAAAACAAAAAAATCACCTTAAAAGTCAATGGAAAAACCTACACTGCAAAAACAAACTCTAAAGGTGTAGCAACATTCAAACTAAACAAATTGACTAAAAAGGGAAAATTCAATGCAGCAATCACTTATGCAGGAGACAAATACTACAATAAAATAAGCAAAAAGGCAAAAATAACTGTCAAAGCACCTGCATGGAAAACTGTATCCAAAGGCAGCAAGAACAAGGCAACAGTCAAAAAAATCCAACAGGCCTTAAAAGACAACGGATACTACTTGACCTACAAAGGCCACTACCTAAAAATAGACGGCATTTACAAAGGATGTACTGAAAGGTCAGTAAAACAGTTCCAAAAAGCCAAAGGACTTAAAGTGACTGGAAAAGTAGATGCAAAAACCGCAACCAAACTGAAATTAATATAAAAAGAGTTAAAAAATAAACTCTTTTTTATTCTTTATTTTTTTTAAATTAATAAATAATTAAACTTTAAAACTATTCTTTGTTTTTTAAATTAATAAATGATTAAACTTTAAAACTATTCTTTCTTTTTTAAATTAAGATTTGAAAAACAGATACTGAATGGAGTATGAGCCACTATTTTTAAAAGATTTTTAAAAAAAATTCCTTTTATTCAAGACTGCTTAAAAAAGTCAAGATAAAAGGAAGATAATTAAAATAAAAAATAAAAAAAAGAATTATTTG
>DFEL01000131.1 GCA_002369055.1 Cyanobacteria bacterium UBA3803 | reverse complement strand
TTTGTTGTACCTAAGTCGATACCAATTGTCTTTGCCATAATTTTCGCCTTTCTTTATTTAATTATTAATTGTTTTTCTCTCACACATATAATATTAATACTCTTTTTTTAAATTCTTAAAAAAATAAACAAAATATTAATATTTTAATTTATGGCATCATAAAATTTATCAAGATTTAAAATCGCAAAATCCGTAAGCCTGTCTGTCGGATAATTATCATCACTATATAAACGTTGCAAACCAATTAATAAAGCCTTTAGGTACAAATATTTTATTCTCATGGATTTTAAAATTTTTCTGTGTAACTTTTTCTTTTCTATCGGTAAATCAGAATATATGTCTAATTTATTTTTTATTGATTTCAATATCTTTTCTGCAATATCAATAATACTTCCTTCAACAAATTCACCGCTAATAAATTCCGATATTGAATCAACATATACTTGAATATCAAATAATAATCTTTTGGCATGCTCTAATTTCTGTTCGGAAAGTTTCATTTTTACTCCTTTGTTAAGTTTTATTTTTCATATAGACAGATATTTATTTCTAAAGAAATAAATATCTGTCTTAAATTATATCTTATTGTCAAGTATTTGTCAACAATGCTACAATAATAACTCAAACGAAAGGAATATTTGGCGTGTCAACAAAAGAAACCGTTAAAATACTATTATTAAAAAGAAACATGACAATAAAAACTCTTGCCGAAAAATTAACTGATATGACAGGTAAAAAATATTCACGTCAAAATCTTTCGGGTAGAATTTCTAACGGTTATTTGCGTTATGAAGAAATGGAGCAAATAGCAAAAATTCTCGGATATGAGATAAAGTTTGAAGATTTGACAGTGTCATAGACTTGAAATATTGCCTAAAATGGATTATAATGTGTCAAAAAAGAGGTAATTATGAAGTTTGATGTGGTATTACATAAAGAAGATAATGGTTATTGGGCAGAAGTACCTGCATTAAAAGGCTGTTTTTCTCAAGCGGATACAATAGAAGAACTTAAAGATAATATTAAAGAAGCTATTACGGCATGGTTATCTGTTGATGTTTCAAATGTGGATGGAGAACTTATTTCCATTGCTTTATGAAAAATATAACGGGTAAAAATTTATGCAAAATATTAAAAGAAAATGGGTGGGAGTTAGCACGAATTAGTGGTTCTCACTATATTTTTACTAAAAAAGGCGAAGATGCAAAAATAGTTGTTCCTGTGCATGGTAATAAAGAACTTAAAACAGGTCTTTTAAAAGCTATATTGAAAACAGCAGGTCTTTTATCATTATTTTTTACTATAATTACTCAGTAAGAATAAATCTCTGTGATATAATAGAAAAGAATTATATACGTGAGAGGATAAAAACATGAAAACAGCCATATATCCCGGAAGTTTTGACCCGATTACAAATGGACATTTAGACGTTTTAAAAACAGCAGCCGCAATTTTTGACAAAGTTATTATTGCAGTTGCCTATAACTCTGAAAAACAAGGCGGTCTTTTATCGGTTGAAGAACGTGTTGAACTGATAAAAAAATCAATCAAAGGCTTTGATAACGTAGAAGTTGATAGCTTTGAAGGCTTAACTGTTAATTACGCAAGAAAAAAAGATGCAAAAGTCTTAATTCGAGGTCTGCGTGCGGTTTCTGATTTTGAGTTTGAAATGCAATTATCTCAAACAAACAGTGCATTAGACAAGGACATTAAAACCATATTTTTAACAACCCGTCCAAAATATAACTTTATTTCTTCAAGTTCAGTAAAAGAAGTTGTAAGTCTTGGCGGAGATTGCTCAAAATTTGTTCCTCAAGAAGTTAATGAGTATTTAAAATCGAAATTCAAAACAACATAAAATCATGGTTTGCAATTAAAAATTAACTGTTGTACAATAAAGTTATAACATTTGGAAAGGTTATTTTTAAACATGAATGTTCAAAAAAACGATGTCTACAATATATTAAAAAGCTTGGAAATCATCTTGGAAAAGAGTTTTCCTATATTACCAAATTATTTGGTAGCAATAAAATTAAAAGAAGTTGAATCAATAATTGACAGTATCTATGATGCATTACCCGGAGAAGTTCAAGAAGCAAGAAGCCTTTTAAGAAGAAAAGCTGAAATTCAAATTGAAGCTCAACAAAAAGCAGAACAAATAGTTCTTGAAGCAAGACACGAAGCAGAAAGACTTTTAAGCGAATCTGAATTATTAAGAGAAGTGCAAAAAGAAGCAGAAATAATTAAAGAACAAGTTATGTCAGAATGTGCAGAAATAAAAAGAAAAGCACTGGAAGATGCTGAAGTGTTCAGAAATCAAGCACACGACGAAGCAATGAGAATAAAAGAAGGTGCGGAAGCATACGCAGAACAAGTACTTGCAAGTCTTGAAAATACCTTATCTCAACACCAACAATTAGTTAAAAACGGTCAGATATATATGGAAAAACTTCGTGAAGAATCCAGCAATAACTATGACCCGCTAAAACAAAATTATCCTCCGGAACAACGAACAATAAATGGTGATGATTTTAAAATATAATTTAATAATAAAGTAAAAGACCGCTAAAACGGTCTTTTACTTTATCTGAAATACACATTTTGTAC
Source organism: Cyanobacteria bacterium UBA3803 (assembly GCA_002369055.1). Taxonomy (GTDB): domain Bacteria; phylum Cyanobacteriota; class Vampirovibrionia; order Gastranaerophilales; family Gastranaerophilaceae; genus UBA6984. The sequence continues at coordinate 2,610 of DFEL01000131.1, read as the reverse complement.
AATAACCTCTGGGTGCATAGACCAGATTATCCTCTAAATCATACATTTCTTCTATTTTAACTTTTAAAGGTGATTTACATTTTGGACAATATAATTCAATTTCTCCATTCAAAATACGTTGCTTTAACACATCCATAACTTCCATTGGCACTTGCTCAAATTCAAAATCTTTTTCTAATTTTTTTAACTCCTCAGCTAAACACCTTAAACCTTTAGCAAGATTTTGCCTCACCGTAACAGACAAAAACAATTCACGCCCTGCCTCAATCTCCTCAATAATAACCGCAGGTACATTACATTTTTTTGAAAGCCCAAATGGTGTTAATCCCAGCGCTTCCCTTTTTTGCTGTACAAACTGTGCCAAAGTATCCATTGCTACATTATAAGACAAAATAAAAACGTTTTACAAATATTAAGAAATATTAAGAAATCAAATAAAAAAATAAATTCATTTTAATAAAACTTAATAAAAGGGTTGCGGAAGCTTTCTTGAAGAGCTATAATGAAAATGTACATATTATACATTTAACTTTTGCGATTTGGGAGCGTCGCAAATAACAAATTTAAAAGTCTGTTAATTTAAACCATAACAAATTTGCAAATACGAAGATATATCTATCGTATGGCTTAGTTCGTCTGTTAAAAATTATGTTTTAATAGCTTACTTTGTTGTGCAAAAATGTTGAATTTTAAAAAATCGTCATTAAAGAGAAAAAGAGAGAATAAGAGAATAAGAGAATATGAGGAGAGATGCTTATGAGAAATTGTCCTGTTGAAATGAAAAAAAGTTTTACAAACCCTGCAAAAAGCGAAGTTTTGGCTAGCGAAAACGATTCAACTTTATCAGTTTACGTTAGAGAGTTAGCAGCAGTTAAAACATTATCACCATTTGAAGAAAAAGAAGTTGCAAAACGTGCTGCTGAAGGTGATATGGAAGCAAAAAAACAATTAGTACAAGCAAACTTAAAATTAGTTATTGCTGTTGCAAAAAAAGCAATTCACATGTCAAATTTACCAATGGTTGATTTAATTCAAGAAGGTAACTTGGGGCTTATGATTGCGGCTGAAAAATTTAACTGGAAATTAGGTTATAAATTTTCAACTTATGCAAGCTGGTGGATTAAACAATCTATGTTCAAAGCTATTTCTGAACAAGGTCATTGCATGAAAATTCCTGTATACATTCAAGAAACATTATCAAAATTCTCTAAAATCAAATCTGAAATGGAAAGAGAATACAACTGCCAAGTAAATACAAAAGATGTTGCAGAAAAAATGAATATTTCAGCAGATAAAATTGACACATATTTATCAGCATATTCAAAATCAGTTTCATTAGAAGGCGGATTTGAAAACAATGATGGTAAAGAAACATCATTATCAGAAATTTTAGCAGATGAAAAAGCAAGCGTTCACTCTGCCGTTGAATACGAAGGATTAAAAAAAGATATAGAAATGGTTGTATCAACATTAAAAGAACGTGAACAAGATGTAGTAAGAATGCGTTACGGCTTGGGCAATGTTGCAAAAAGAACATTAGAAGAAATCGGAAACATCTATGGCGTAACAAAAGAATGCATAAGACAAACAGAAATCAGAGCTTTGAAAAAAATGAAAGCACAAGCACAAGAAGTTTTGGCTTGCTATATGGATTAGCGAATTTGCGTAGAGTGAGCAACTTGTTGCGAAACTCGATAAAGTGAGGGCAAAATGAATGACAGCGATAGCGAAATGAGTGCTTGCCCGAGAGACAGCAAATCCAAGATAGCCGAGAGAGGTATGAGCGAACATAGAGAGAAAATAAGGATATTAGAGGACAACAAATTTAAGCATTATTCATCATTCTTTTTCAATTAAAAACGGCCGGACAAAAGTTCAGCCGTTTTTATTATTATCAACTACAAATACATATTACACAAGTCCTTCTTTTACCGCTTTCACTGCGGCTTGAACTCGGTCATTTACACACATTTTTTGTAAAATTGAACAAACATGTGCTTTTGCGGTGTGAACACTTACGATTAACTCTTTTGCAATTTCAGTGTTACTTTTACCGGTAACAAGATGTTTTAAAACTTCATATTCTCTTTCTGTTAAAGGTACTCTGCCTTCTTGATTTGAATTGTTTGCAAGCAGTCTTGTATTTTCAGGTTTTGGAAATGAATTTAATGCAAGTTGAGCAATTTCAGGATCAAGCCAGCAAACCCCGTTTGCAACATCTCTTACAACATCTGCAAGTTTATTTGGGTCAATATCTTTCATGCAATAACCTGTTGCACCGGAACTAAGTGCCGCAACAACTTCTTCCTCACGGTCGTGAGAAGTCAGTGCAATAATTTTAACTTTTGGATTCATTTCTTTTGCTTTAATTGTTGCTTCAATCCCGTTCATGCCCGGTAAGCCTAAATCCATAAGAACAACATCAGGATTATATTTTTGGATTAGATTTAAACCTTCTTGGGCATCCTCACATTCGGCTAAGACTTCAATGTCATCATTGGCATTAAGAGCACATCTTAATCCAACACGAGTAAGTTTAAAGTCTTCCACAATAATTACTGAAATTGTTTTGGTTGCTACTGTCATATTTTTCTCCTTAATTAAATTGCT
>DFEL01000075.1 GCA_002369055.1 Cyanobacteria bacterium UBA3803 | reverse complement strand
TCGCGCCCTGAAGGACTCGAACCCTCGACATCCGGTTTTGGAGACCGACGTTCTACCAACTGAACTAAGGACGCTTTTAGTTGCTTTGTACTACTTAGTTTCTTTATGACTTGTATGTTTTTGGCATCTTGGACAATATTTGTTCAATTCCATTCTTTCTTTGCTTGTTTTTTTGTTTTTTACAGTAGTATAGTTTCTTTCTTTGCATTCTTCACATGCTAAAACTACCATTTTGTCAACTCTACCTTTAATGCCCATTTTTTATTTCCTTCTTTTAAAAATGTTACCTATTAAAATAGAATGTGTTTTTTAAAATCACATTCTATCCTTAACTTATATTTCAATATTACAACAAACAAAATAAATTGCAAATATTATGTTACGTAATATTATTCTTGTTTTGACTCTTCTTGGAAATCTACTTTATTTGCTTCAATCCAAGTCGCTTCAAGTTCTTCTCTTATACCGGATTTATTAAGCCATTTAGGAATATATTTTTGATCAGGGCCAATTGAACCTGTAATTACGGAACCATCTTCAATCATAAAACACGCCTCTGAAATACCAATTCTAATCCATACGTGAGGTGTGCGTTCCTTTGACGGTGTCATATACACCTTTAAATTATTATACCTTTGAACATTAATACCACTTCTGTTATAAGCATCTTGCTGCTGGTCTATAATAAACTCACGTAACATGTTTTCATATCTGTTTAAAGTATATGCCATATAACCTCCTAATTGTTTAATGAGTGAATAGGTGCCGGAATTCTGCCACCTCTGTTTACAAACTTGTCAGATAATAGATTTCCAACATCCATAATTGGTGCTTCGCCCAACAATCCTCCATAAACTGCAACATCACCTACTTTTTTATTTGGCACAGGTATAATTCTTACGGCTGTTGTCTTTTTATTAATCATACCAATAGCCATTTCATCAGCAATAATGCCTGCAATTACAGAATTTGAGGTATCACCCGGAATAGCAATCATATCTAACCCTACCGAACAAACCGAAGTCATAGCCTCTAATTTATCAAAAGTTAAATATCCATTAGCCGCAGCATCAATCATGCCTGCATCTTCAGAAACAGGAATAAATGCACCGCTTAAACCGCCTACATGAGAGCTTGCCATAATACCGCCTTTTTTTACCGCATCATTTAGCATTGCTAAAGCAGCAGTTGTGCCATGTGCTCCTGCATGTGAAAGTCCCATAGCCTTAAATATCCCTGCAACACTGTCACCTTCGGCAGGAGTAGGTGCAAGAGATAAATCAATAACACCAAACGGAATTCCCAATCTATCTGCTAACTTACGTCCTATTAATTCACCTGTTGTAGTAATTTTAAAGGCAATTTTCTTTATCGTATTTGCAACTTCACTTAAATCAGCAGTTTCAGATAATTGTTCAACAGCAGCCATAACAACACCGGGTCCTGAAACACCAACATTTAAAGCACATTCAGGTTCACCATATCCTGAAAAAGCACCTGCCATGAACGGATTATCACCGGGTGCATTACAGAAACAAACAAGCTTTGCAGCACCAAGACCATCTTTATCCGCCGTAAGTTCAGCCGTTTTTTTTATCACTTCTGCCATTTTTAAAATAACATCCATGTTAATTCCTGCTTTGGAGCTTGCAACATTCACAGAAGAACATATATTATCAGTTAATGAAAGTGCCTTAGGGATACTTTCAATTAAAGCCATATCACCTTTTGTACACCCTTTTTCTACAAGTGCGGAAAAACCGCCTATAAAATTAACTTTAACCTCTTTTGCCGCTTTATCCAGAACTTTTGCAAGTTTTACATAATCAAAATTTTCACAAGATTCACCCAAAATAGATGCAGGCGTGATAGCAATTCTTTTATTTATAATCGGAATTGAATATTCATCTTCTAAATCCGAAGCATATCTATACAAATTTTTAGCATATTTAACAATTTTATTATAAACATTTTCATAAACTTTATCAGCACAATCCGATATGCAATCTCTAAGACTTAATGACATAGTTACTGTCCTAATATCAAGGTGATGCAATTTTATCATATTTATAGTTTCTAAAATATTTTGTTCTTCCATTCCCATCATTTTTTTAAAATTCCCATAAAGTCTTGTAAATTAGAGCTTTTAATATTTAATTCTAATTCTACACGTCTGCTTTTTGCATAATCTTCTTTACCGTTTACAAGTACAGGTTCAGAAAAGCTTTTTCCTTCAACCAATAACATTTTATGCAATTTATTACTATAAGATTTATTATAAGGTGTATAAAAAATGTATTTAGCAACTTCGTTAGCACGCTTCGTAGATAATTCCATATTCTTTACAAATTGAATATTTTTATCACCGCCACCCGCAAATAATTGAGAGTCTGTATGTCCTTGAATAACAATATTTTCAACCTTATCAGATATTTTATCATTTTCAAAAACGGCATTTAAATAAATTGGAATAAATTTATTTAAAAATTGTTTTCCCGCATCTGATAACTCCCAACTTCCAAGTTCAAATAATTGAACATCAGATAATTTCACATTACCGGTTGTCAAGTCAATTTGTGCATCAATATTCTTTTCCTTTAGTGTTTTTGCCAAATCTTTTGCAACTTCGGACTTAATAGTTTGTTCTTGAAGTTTAGCTTGAGAAAAGCCTGTCATAGCAAGAACAAACAAAACTATGAAAATAACAGATAAACCCAAAAGTAAGTCTGTCATTGTTATCCAAAAAACATTTTCTTGCGTTTCATTTGAAGTACGATTTAATCTGCCTTTTATCATAATTTCCTTAGAACAACTTATCTACGACATCGCCACCGTCATTTTTTTTATTATTAACAGTAGTAATATTAATTTGTTTTATAGACGAATTTATATTATTTATACCAAATAACATATTTTCCATATAAGGTACAATATCCTTTGTTATACTGCCTTCAAAAGCCTCTTTTAGTTGATTAGGCAAAGTAGATAATAATCTGGACAAATTACCGTTTTGAACTTTTGTTTCCTGTAAGAGCTCTATCAAGAATTTTTCGGAAGAAACATTTTCAAATAAAGAGTAAAGACTTTCTTGAACACTCACCAAAGGAATCTTGCATAATTTATTGTAATATAACTTTTCAAAAAACATATATATTAACGAAGCACTAACAGCCAATACAGAACACATCGCTGCAATTTGCATACTTGACATTAAGCCGGTTACAGACATTAATGTTGTATCTTGATTAGAAAAATCAACGTGAGTGAATGCAACTGCAATATTTAAAAAAGTGAATAATGGTCCAAGACCTGTTAAAATTGTCGGAGCAATTTGAATAAATTTACTGTTAAACTTTGATGATACGAGAGTTTCTTCATTAAAAAAATACGAAGGATCAACTGTTGTCTGTATAGAATTAACTGTCTGTGAAACATTCTTATAAGATACACTGTTATCTTGATTTTTAATTGCAACACTTTCAGGAAAAACTAAAGTACTTTTAAATTCATTCCAAGCACTTGAAATGAATTTCATTTTTGATAAAGCGGCATTAAATTCGCCAAATCTGTAAGATAAATCTGATTTTTTAAATCTTTGCAATAAATTTATAAGTGTAAATAAATCTTTATTTACTTGAACAAAAGATTTATACGTATATAGCATAATGCCGACTGAAGTTGCTAAAATTATAAGTATAGCAGGATCAAACAGGTATCTAAAAATATTCATAACTTACACCCCTATCATGTACAAAATAATTATATAATAAATAATTGATTTTTAACATAAATGTTGTAAAATTAAAGAATGGAATGTCCAAAATGTGGTGCAACAATTAAAGATGACGCCCTTGTGTGCCAAAATTGTAAAAAAGTTTTAAAACTTGTTTGCCCGATTTGTCATGCCATAAACACAAAAAACACTTGCCATCAATGCGGATATATTATTCTTAATAAATGTCATAATTGCGGAAAAATTAATCAAACTATCGTAGGGAATTGTCCAAAATGTGGCTTTGATACAAATGTTAGTGCCATTCTGCAAGTTTCAAACTGTGAAGAATTTGCCAGCCTAACGCTTGATTTTCCTAACCTTGAAGACATGAAAACGGTTCTTGGTTCTCAACAACTATACGATAAGTTTAAGGAAAAATTAAATAATCTGATATTTGATTATGCTAAGTCTATTGGACTTAAACGTGGTGTTTTCGGACATACATACCTTATAAGATTTAACAAAGATTATACCTTTGCAGCATCGGCTAAAAATGCAATGAAATCTACTATCGAATTATTGACTTTAATAACAACGCTTAATTCAAAACTTACAAAAGAAAAAGATATTCAATTGCGTTGTAATGCCGCAATTTTAAAGCGTGATGTATACGCACCGACAGACGATTATAAATCAGGTGTCAATATTAATATGATCTATGAGGATATTCACAAAAATAAACTATTAAAAAAATTACAATTAATAGTTGATGGCAGCATATATGAAATAGTCGGTAAAACGTACAACATGTCCTCAATTGGAATGACTATCGCTAAAAATCAAAGGACATTTTTATACGAAACAAACCTTGAACATTATATTGACGTAGAAAAAAAAGAAAAAACAGAAGAAAATATTGAGGACATTCAAATTGATATACCAAACATAATTGATGCAGTAAATGAACAGCTTGAAGAAGAAGACTCAATATATGACATCGAAGGTATTTCTTTTAATGAAATTCAATGTAAATTTACTAAAGACATTTCTCAAGGACTTTCAAATAAAATCACAGAAAGCCTTGCAAGAAACAAAAAGCAAATATTAGTTATAAAAGGCAAAAAAGAGTACCAAATCAGAACAGCAGAATTGGTTGACAAAATAAAAAGTGCAAACATATACTCTACCATTCATCAAATGGTTTGCTATGAAGCAATGCAATTCAAGCCTTACGGCTTCTTTAATGACTTTATAACAAAAAATATGACACAGAATGCAGGATTTACGACAATAGCACAAATTGATAAAGAAGGATATATTGCGGATTTAATAAATTTAAAAGAACGTGAAATGCCGCATCCTGACGAAGTTAGAGCAGGAACAATCCAACTTATAAAACAAGCACTTCATCAACTTGATAATTCATTAATTATTATCGAAAATGCCGAAAAAATGGATGATACTTCAAATGAAATATTGAAACAACTGCTGAACTCTTATGAAGAATACAATATAAGTTTTGTAATATTAGCGGATAAAGATTATAGCCTGCATAAAAATTCTCATTCGATATTATCAAAAAAAGAATATACTGAAATAACCTTAAAACCAACGCCAATAAAAGAATTAATAAATGCTAATGCGAGCCTTTGCAAAAATATACTTGATACATTCTATATGCAAAAAATATCAAAAAATACAAAAGGTTCTCAAATGTATTTTATGCAGGCAATGGTTCATCTAATGGACTTAGGTATATTTAAAGTTGAAAAAGGAACAATAAAACTTGATAAAACAGAATCGGTCGTTTTTCCAACAACTCTTGATGAACTAATATGTCAAAGAATTCGGTTTATCAAAAGCATAGACCAAAATTTATTTTTGCTTTTTGCCGGCACACTTTTACTTGGACCGCAAATAAACTTACAAAATTTTGTAAATTTTGGAATACAGGGGATAAATGATTACTTATCATACTTAGAAATGAAAGGATTTATATCAATTGAAAAAAATGTCATTACGGTACAAAGTTATAATCTTTATTACCAAAATATCCAAAAAGTTTTGACATTACAAGAAAAAACAGAAATTTCTAAACTTATAATAAATAACATTTACAAACAAAATAGCATAAATCCAACACTTGCACAGCTATATGAAATAGTTAATGATACAAAAAATGAGTTTGTGCAATGGGAAAATCTTTCAAATATAAACCGCTCACTTGGTGATTTTAGTGCATATTTCAATTGCAGCACAAGATTATTAAAAATGCTGTCAAATAACATAAATGAATCTACCGACAAATCAATTGAAGAATATAAAATGGAAGTTTATGAAAATATCACAAATTTACTATATAAATATACACCGGAAAAAATATCAAACATAACTCAAGTAATTATTAATAACTTTGAAACAGGAACAAACAACAAAAAAATTGTGAATTTATGCAATAAAATAATGCAGGGCTGCATAATATCAGGTAATTACTCATTTGCACTAAATATGTCTAATACAGTATTATCAAATTTAGAAAATAGCAGTACAAACCCAAAATCAACTGATTTCAGTCAACAAGCACTATTAACATCATTAATCAGACTTGAAATATTATTTAATGTTGGTCAAATGGAAGATTGCATAACTTTAGGTGACGATATATTTTCACATTTGCTTGGTGTACCACTAGAAAGTATAAGTCCAAAGAGTTATACAATAAATCAATTTAAGAATTTGATAGTTGATTCAATAGGATATGTAATTTTTGCAAAAACACTTCAATTAAAAAATGATACTTACAAATTCTGCGAAATCGCAGAAAAAATAACTACACTGCCGGAAGGATACAAATTGTTTGTTGACTTAAACAACTTATTACACGGTAAAAATTTAAGCAATATTTACCGCCCTGATGACAGCGATAAATTTGGTTCAACACTATACTATATATTATATGCATTTGCAAATTGTCAAAATAATCCTGATGTATTTGCCGAAGAAATTTACCACGCAAAAATAAAAGCAAAAGAACACAAATTAATTCAGCTTGAACTATTCTGTGATTTAATGATTGGAAAAGCATACTCAGACAGAAATCAAATTAAAAAAGCCTCATCAATCATAAACAGCGTACTGGAAACCTCGCAAGAATATGGACTTAAATTTTTATTTAATATTGCAGCATACGCAACAGCAAGTATTGCTCTAAAAACACACGAAATAAACAACGCACACGGCATTTTATCAAACAGTATAATTCAAATTGAAAAAGATCAAAATCTTAATTTATATACGTTAATGCTATACAAATTACTGTATGCAAAAACACTTCAAGTAAAAAAAGAAGACAATCAAGCAAATTTCTGCTATAATCAAGCAGTTGAAATAGCAAAAACACATAATATAAAATTAAATAATATATAAAGGAGAAACGATGAAAGTATTATTTGCAGCAGCAGAAGTAGCACCATTCTCAAAAGCAGGCGGTCTTGCAGATGTAGTGGGAAGCGTACCTAAAGAATTAGAAAAAAATGTCGAATTGGCAATTTTTACACCGCTACACGGATGTATAGACAAAGAAAAATTCGGCATAACTGAATATCCAAACTCTGAAATGTGGATAACTTTTGGCTATCAAGGACATAAATTTAAATTATATACATGCAAATTACCCGGAACAAAAATAAATGTGTTCTTTATACAAAATGACTGGTACTTTGGCTGTTTTAATGAAGTATATCCAAAATATTTAGACACAAGATACGAACACGAAAGATATGTTGCTTTTTCACTTGCTGTTCTTGAATATGCAAAAGCACTAAATTTTAAAGCAGACATTGTACACACGCACGACTGGCATACAGCAATGATACCAATGTTTATAAAAGCAAACTACAAATATGATGAATTTTGGAATAAAGCAAAAAATGTTTTCCAAATTCATAACTTAGCATATCAAGGAATATGGCACGATGACATCCTAGACTTTGCAAATATGCGTAAAGATATAGTATTTAATCAATGGGGACTAGAGCATTATGGCATGGTAAACTGGGTAAAAGGTGCAATAAACTACTCAGATGCAATCCTTGTTGTTTCACCAAAATATGCTCAAGAAATTTTAACACCTGAATTTGGCGAAGGTATGGACTATACATTAAGAATGAATCAAGGAAAAATTCACGGTATAATTAACGGCATTGATTACACAGCATTTGACCCTAAACACGATAAAGCATTAGCAAAAAACTATGACGCAAATTCATTAAAGAAAAAACAAGATAATAAGAAAAAAGTCTGCGAACATTTTGGTCTGAAATATAACCCTGATAGACCTCTTGTTGCAATGATATCAAGACTTGTAGACCAAAAAGGCATTGATTTAATAAGAGCTGAAGAAGGCGAGTTAATGAATATGCCTGCGGATTTTGTATTTTTAGGCTCCGGAGCAGACGAATACCAAAATCTTTTAATATGGCTATCTAATAATTCACCAAACATTCGTGCAGAAATAGGATACAATGGAAAACTTGCAAATCTTATGTATGCAGGTTCAGACTTATTCCTTATGCCTTCAAGATTTGAACCTTGCGGATTAAGCCAACTTATAGCAATGAGATATGGTTCACTTCCGGTTGTAAGAGCAACAGGAGGACTTGATGATACCGTAAAAGGCGAACCTCAAGATAAGGCTAACGGCTTTAAATTCTGGAGATACAACGGATGGGATATGAAAGAAGCTCTTTATTATGCATTTAATACGTACTATAACAACAAAAAAGTATTTGAAAACATGCAAAAAAATGCAATGAAATCAGATTTTAGCTGGAAAATAAGTGCACAAAAATATCTTGATTTATACAAAAATTTATTGAAATAAATCGTTAAAAAGCACGTATATTGTGAAATATACACTATTAACAATTGTAAATATTTAGTAAAAATTGCCTGCCATGCGGGCAATTTTTTTTTTGAGGAAGTTTAAATAAGTATAAGTGTAAAAAGGTAGGAGTTTTAAAATGAACGTAAATGCAATTAATGCAGTAAAAAGCACAAATTATGCAGCACCAAAATCAAATGTTGTAAAAAATGCACAATCTGACATCAAACCAACATTTCAATATAGTGCTTTAGATAAAATGAGTGCTCTTGGTATGAGTATGGTACAACCAAGAAAAACAATGTCAGTATCGTTCACAGGCTGGGCTCCCGAAGCACATAATAAAGAAACCATTGAAAAAATGGTTAAAATTATGAAAGACCCTAAAGTTCAAAGAGTTGCAGTATCAGGTCATACTTCACCTGATGGTGACAGCTTTGGAACTTCCTTTGCTATGGCAAATTTAATCAACCAAGCAACAGGTAAAAAAGTTGATGTATTCGTATTTGGTGACAAATTCCCTGAACATTACAACTACCTAAACACTAATCCTGATGTAAATGTTATTGTTCATAAACCAGGAAAACCTGAAGATGCTGACAAAGCAGCAGAAAAATACGGTAAATATGATTTAGCAATTGCAGTTGACTGTGCAGAAACAAAATTAATGGCACCTGATTACAGAAAAGGCGTTATGAATAAAGCAACATACAGCCTAAAAATTGACCACCACCCATACAAAGAAGAATATAACGAAAAATGGGGCAGAACAGTAAATAACAAATATGCAAAAACTGCTAATTTAATAGATAGTTCATTACCAGCAGCAGCAGAAATTGCAATGCAATTTGTTGAACCTTTAGGTTTAAAACCGGAAGAATTAAGAAAAGAAACTAAGGATGCTATGTTTACAGGCATGCTAACAGATACCGGATGCTTCAAATACGCAGGAACTCCATTGACATTCGAAGATGCTGCATTGTTAATGAAAGCAGGTGTAAATAACCGTGAAGTTAATTTGAACGCATTAGGCAATACACCAAAAGTTGTTTTAGAAGCAGAAAAAGTAGCATTAGACAAAATTCAATATTCAGGTAACGGCAAAATTGCATATATTATTGAAGATGCAGACATTAAAGCAGCAAAGAAAGCATGTAAAGAAGCAGGATATGCTCAAGAAGGTAAAGATGCAGTTAAAAATGTTTGCGGAAGATTACCTGAACTTGAAGGTGTAGAAGTTGGTTTTAAAGTTGCAGAATTCGGTGGTGCTGCCGCATTATCAATAAGAAGCAGAAGTTTTGATGTATCTGAAATCGCAAGACAATATGGTGGTGGAGGTCACAAAAACGCTGCCGCATTCCAAATTCCAAAAAATGGCAGAACAACAGAAGAAACAGTTAAAGCATTTGTTGATGAATTAAGTGCTAAAATTGAAGCATACGAAGCAAATAATAAAAAAGTTGCATAAGATATTTAAAATCATAAAAAACGGAGTCTGTTTTAGGCTCCGTTTTTTATTTGTGACTTGACAAAGGCTATAAATAAATATAAATTAATAATATGAAAAAATTTATTGAAAGCCTAAAATACTTTAAACAACAAATGGATTCGTCTTTAGAACAAAATATAGCAAGAATTTTATTTTACTATTCATTAAAGATTTCAACCGCAGAATCTTGTACAGGCGGTCTTTTAAGTTCAAGACTAACAGATGTTGCAGGCAGCTCTTCATATACAAAAGAAAATTTTATTACATACGCAAACGAAGCAAAAATGGAACTTCTAAATGTTTCTCAAGAAACACTTGAAGCACATGGTGCCGTTAGCGAAGAATGTGCTCTTGAAATGGCAGAGGGACTGTTCAATAAAACAGGGTGTGACATTGCAATTACGACAACAGGTATTGCAGGTCCAACAACACCGGAAGAAAACAAACCTGTCGGTTTAATGTATGTTGCGATAAAAAATAAATACCTAACTCAAGTTAGAGAATTCAACATAAACCCTAACCACAGCAGAAAAATAATAAAATTCCTATTCACTCAAGCAGCATTGGAATTTTTAACAGAATTTCTGAACAAAAACTATACAACTGCTATGACGCAACTATCTGAGTCAAAAGATTAGGATATTTTTGTATAAGTTCTTTTGCAAAATCTTTTGGATCAATTTGAGTTAATACTATTGACATCAATTCAGGAGGCAATTCAGAATCCATACCAATCAATGTATCAGTTGTCATAGCCTGCATGCTAGGCATCATTTCTTCTTTTTCCAAAGTTGCAAGCATATCAGTATACGCATCAGCAGGGAACAATTGCAACACTTCTTGATCCTGTTGATACATGTTCATAACCATGACACGTTTTGCATCAGAATTCATAGCAATCAACGCTTCTTGATATGCATCATCATCCAAACCTGTCAACATTGTCATAAGCTTTTTAGGATCTTCTTCAAATACAGGTTCACCAGTAGCTGTTTCAATCATTGAAGCCAAAACAGCCGGATCCATATTTGACAAATGTTTCTTTAAAAATTCTTCGTCTAAATCTTTATTTACAATAAAATTGTTTAGCTCTTTATCCGGCATCATTTCCATTACTTCTTGCAACGGGAATGAAATTAGAGCGGCATTAACGACTTCTTCAATCGGAGCATAATCTTCAACCAATTTTAATAACTGCTCTTGAGAAAAGAAGTTTAAACCCATTCTCAAATCATCATCTTCAAGCAGCTCCAACATTTCAGGACGTTTTTGTTCTGGAACTTGCTGAAGAATATTAAACTTATTGCCGGGGTTATCTAATTGATATGTTTTTATTAAAGTTTGCGGGTCAGATTGCAATTGCTTTTCCAACTCAGCTGCTTTTGTATTACCTTGTGCTTTTTCCGCTTCAATAATCTCATCAACAGTTTTATTAGCATAATTAGCCATACGCTCTGAGGTGATGCTCAGCTTGTTTTTAATCAAGTACATATTTGTATCTATTGCTATTGATGCCATACGGTAACCCTCTAGTAAAACTACTCTTACTTATATAAACAATTTTTGTTATATCATATTTCAAATTTAAAAAAAATTGTAACATTTGTAATATTTCAAATATATAGTATAATAAATTATATAAAAAAGGAATAGGTATGAAGAAAATTTATGTAATATTAACAGTTTTATTATTATCAGTTTCACTAACGACTCAAAATTTTGCATTTGCAGAAGACTCTTCCGATGATAAAAATCAAAACAAACAGAAGGAAGAACAAGTAAAAATAAAAAAATTTTACTCAGAAAGAATTTATGAAGCTGAAACAAAAGACGGACACATTATAAAGGGATATTTAAGTTACCCAAAAACTAACAAAAAATTCTATCCTACAATAATATTACTTCATTCAATAGGTAGAAACAGCAAATATTGGTCACCTTTATATATTGAGTTAAGCAATATGGGATATGCCGTATTAAGAATAGATTTTAGAGGTCACGGAAAAAGTGTTTTTGACAAAAAATTCAACCAAAAATCATGGACAACATTTAGAAATGATACTTTTGAAAAATATCCGCAAGATGTATTTGATGTAATAACAAAAATACAAAAAGAAAGTAAAAAAGCTGATTTTTCAAACTATATTATAATGGGCAGTGATATTGGTGCAAACACAGCAGTTATACTTGCAAAGATGATGAAAGTAAAGCCAAGAGGGCTTGTTTTAATATCGCCAAGAATGAATAATAAAGGTTTGTACATACCGATTGTAATGACACAAATCGGGGATACTCCTATTTTGGCAATTTCAAGTAAAACCAATACTTTCTATATGAGAGAACAGGAACAAATTTCAAAATTTGCACAGGGAGATTTTGATGTATATAATGCCGAAAGAGGCGGTGCCGATATGACAATTTTAAACAGCCAGCCTGAAACAAAACAAGTTGTTATAGAATGGATTAAACAACATTTAAAATTGAACTAAACAAAAAATGCGGTTTTAGAAAACCGCATTTTTAATATTGCAAAACTTATTTAACTACACTTTCATTTCTTTTTCAAAGCCAAACAATGAACTTATTGATTCATCATCATGAATGCGTGAAATAGCTTGTGCCAAAAGAGGAGCAACCGAAAGCTGCTTAATTTTTTCAGGAAGATTTTCGTTATCTAACGGTATGGTATTAGTTACAACAACTTCCTTAATAGGTGCTTCTTCAAGTCTTTGAATAGCAGGACCCGAGAAAACAGGGTGAACAGCACAAACATATATATCTCTGGCACCTTCTTTTTTCAACAATTTTGCTGCTTCAGTTATAGAGCCTGCTGTATCAATAATATCATCAAACATTACACAAATTTTATCTTTTACATCACCAATAACACAATTTGCAATTGCTTCATTATGTTTATCACGGCGTTTGTCAATAATTGCAAGAGTACAGCCTAAGTCTTTTGCAAAATGTCTTGCTCTTTGAACACCACCTGTGTCAGGACTTACTGCAACCATATCATCAGGGTTTAAATTTTCTTTACGAATATGGTTTACAAGAATAGAAGTTGCAAAAATATGGTCAACTAAAATATTAAAGAAACCTTGAATTTGACCTGAATGTAAATCAACAGCTAAAACTCTGTTACATCCGGCAGTAGTTAATAAATCCGCAACCAATTTTGCAGTAATAGCCTCACGACCTGATGTTTTTCTGTCTTGTCTTGCGTAACCATAATATGGAATAACAGCTGTTATTGATTTTGCACTTGCACGCTTGAACGCATCAATTATAATCAATAATTCCATTAAATTTTGATTTACAGGTTTACACAAAGGTTGAATAATAAATACATCATCACCTCTAACACTGTCCTTAACTTGAACATAAATTTCACCATCTGCAAAATCTTTTATAATCATTGGACCAACAGAAGTTCCTAAAGCTTCTGCGACTTCTTGAGCTAATTTTGGATTAGAACGACCTGCAAATAATTTAATATC
>DFEL01000115.1 GCA_002369055.1 Cyanobacteria bacterium UBA3803 | reverse complement strand
GCAGTAGATAAAGGTTTTGGAGAATTTAAAACTCAATTCAGATTAAGAGATTGGCTTGTTTCTCGTCAAAGATATTGGGGTGCACCTATTCCTGTTGTATATTGTGATAAATGTGGTATTCAGCCTGTTCCGGAAGACCAGTTACCTGTTTTATTACCAACGGATGTAGACTTTTCTGTTGTAGGTAAATCTCCAATTACGACTTCAAAAACATTTAAAGATACGGTTTGTCCTGTTTGCGGCGGTCATGCAGTTCGTGAAACAGATACAATGGACACTTTTGTATGCTCAAGTTGGTATTACTTAAGATATTCTGATGCAAGAAATTCGGAAAAATGCTTTGATAAAGATTTAGTAGATAAATGGCTGCCTGTTGACCAATATGTTGGTGGTATTGAGCACGCAATTTTGCACTTGCTATACTCAAGATTTTTTACAAAAGCGTTGTATGATTTAGGTTTGGTTGGTTTTGATGAACCGTTTAAAAATCTTTTAACTCAAGGTATGGTTTTAAAAGACGGTTCTAAAATGTCAAAATCTAAAGGTAATACTGTTGATCCTGATGAAATATTCCAAAATTACGGAGCAGACACTGCAAGATTATTTATACTTTCAGATTCACCTCCTGCACGTGATTTTGATTGGTCTGATGCCGGTGTTGAAGGCTGCTATAAATTCTTAAACAGAGTTTGGAGAATGATTGCATCTAATCAAGATAAAATTTCACTTGATTATGTTATCCCAGAAACACGTACAAAGGCAAATGATGATTTAATTCGCATGGCTCACATTTCTATAAAAGGTATTACAAATGATATTTCTAACGATTTTCAATTTAATACCGTGATTTCAAAATACAGAGAACTTGCAAATTATATCTCAGACTGGACAAATAAAGCACAATGGACAGATGAAGATAAAAATGTATTTAGTTTTGCAGTTATAACATTAATAAAATTAATGTCGCCTGTTGCGGTTCACATGTGCGAAGAAATCTGGACTTCTCTTGGTGCAAAAACATCAATTCACGATGAAAAATGGTGTGAATTTGATGAAAATCTTGCAAAATCAAGTTCTATAACCCTAGTTGTTCAAATAAACGGCAAAGTAAGAGATAAAATAGAAGTTGATGAAGGATTAGACCAAGAGGAATTAAAGAAAATTGCTCTTGAAAGTCCAAAAGCAAAATCAGGTATTGAAGGCAAAACGGTTGTTAAAGTTATAGTAGTACCTAAAAAACTTGTTAATATTGTTGTAAAATAACAAATAGAAAGGGTTGTTTTATAAAATTTAACAACCCTTTTTTATGGTACACAATAATATTTGTTTGTGTTATTATTCTGGAATAAGATGAAAAGGATAAGAAAATGGGATTAACGACATATTTAGGAATAGATGTAGGTTCAGTAACAACAAAACTGGCATTAGTTGATGAAAACGGTAAATACGTTGACAGTTATATGCTTCGTACAGCAGGTAAACCTGTTATGGCGGTTCAAAAGGGATTAAATCAATTAAAATCGCAGGCGACTCAAGAATATGACGTAAAAGGTGTCGGTACAACTGGAAGTGGTCGTAATCTTGCAGGTGCATTAGTTGGTGCGGATATTGTTAAAAACGAAATAACCGCTCACGCTGTTGCTGCAAGTATTAACATACCGGGTGTTCAGACAATTCTTGAAATTGGCGGACAAGATAGTAAGATTATTATTTTACGTGACGGTATTGTTACGGATTTTGCTATGAATACTGTTTGTGCCGCAGGTACGGGAAGTTTCTTAGACCATCAGGCACAACGTTTGAATGTTCCTATTGAAGAATTTGGCGATACCGCATTACAATCTACTAATCCTGCCCGTATTGCAGGTCGTTGCGGTGTGTTTGCGGAAAGTGATTTAATTCACAAACAACAATTGGGATATCCTGTTGAAGATTTATTATATGGTTTATGCCAAGCATTAGTTAGAAATTATCTTGCAAATTTAGCTTTAGGAAAAGATTTGCTTCCTACAATCTCATTTCAAGGTGGTGTTGCAACAAATAAAGGTATGGTTAAAGCATTTGAAGAAACTTTAGGTACTTCAATAGTTGTACCTGACCACCATCAAACTATGGGTGCTATTGGTGCTGCCCTATTGGCAATGGAAAATCACCAATATACAAATAAAGAAACAACTTTTAGAGGCTGGGAAGTAGGCGATATGCATTTTGCTTCCATAACTTGTGATTGTAACGGTTGTTCTAACCAATGCGAAGTTATTACTATTGTAGAAGGTCTTGATGAACATAATCACCCTCATTATGAAAATATTAAAGATATTCAAGGTAATATTATTGCTCGTTGGGGCGGAACTTGCGGACGTTGGGATATTGCTTAGGTAATGAACAATAATACCGAAAATCAATTTAAAAAATTTCTTATTATTATAGTCTTAGTTTCGGCTTCAATACTATATATTATTGTAAAGCCCTATTTTTTAGGTGCTTCAAACAATAAAAACGGCTTGAAATTATCATCACAAAAGCCTTGGCAGGAAGAATTTGCAGAAGATAATGAAGAAATTGATGATGTTGATATTCAATTAACCTATACAGAAAACAGATTTAAAAATGAAGAAGAAGAAAAAAAATCGTTTTTTGATATGTCGGAAAAATATAATGAAGATTATTGGGTTACAGGAAATATTCCCATTAATCCTATGAGTGATTTTAATAATAAAACAAGAAATGATATTTACAAAATAAGAAAAATTTTTGTAGATGAAAGTATGTTTAAAAATAAAAAATATAAGCCTTCTGATGAGGTTTTCGGGCAAATTGCCGATAATAAGCCTTGGATTGGTATTGATGCTTTGACTTGCTATGGAAAAGGTCCAAATGCTTATAAAGGCTTGTCAGAAGAAAGCAGATATATTAATAATCCTACAATGTTAATCGGACTTGATAGGGTAAATTTTGATGCTAAACCTAAAACACAGTGTTCTGTTATTGATTATTTAATGCCAGTTAAAATAAATTATTCAAAAGATGAAAATATGCTGAAAGTTCTGTTTGAAGTTTCTAAATATAAGGGTGATTTAGGAACGGAATTTTTGTTAAAAGGCTTGAATGCAAAAGATTTAGGTTTTACTTATGCTTATGCCGATAAAACCGAAAATGTGGTATTTTTACAACAAGATACAAATATTTCAAAAGATATTCAAGTATTTAAAGATTTTATTCATCTTGGTACTGTTTGCGGTGTAAAAGGTGGTTGTAATAACGGTTCACCTTTTCAAAAAGAATTAAATTATACGGTTATGAAATATCCTGCTTCTATTCATTTTAAATTATGGAAAAAGAAGCCAAAGAATAAGGAGTCAAAAGAAGATATTAATTATTTGATTATATTAAAATAATATTATATAATCACTTTAAGTAAGGAGATTTATTTTGAAATTATTTGAATTTGTTATAGAAATTTTAAGTTGGCTATATATTCCTTTTATAATTTTTGCAGTTGCTTATTTAATCGGTTCTATACCAACAGGTTATTTGATAGTAAAAGCAAAAACAGGTAAGGATATCAGAGAAATAGGTTCAGGTTCAACAGGAGCAACAAATGTTAAAAGAGTTTTAGGTACTTCCTACTTTTTTCTTGTTATGGTGCTGGATGCATTGAAAGGTGCGTTACCTGTCGTTTTAGCGGCTATATTTGTAAGCTTTAAGGCACAATGGGGTTTACCTCCGGTAATTGCTGCCGTTGCCGTAATTCTAGGTCATAGCAAGCCTGTTTATTTGAAATTTAGAGGCGGAAAATCTGTTGCAACAGGTGTTGGTACAATTTTGGCATTAAATTGGGTTGTTGGTTTAATTGTGGCTGCTGTTTGGGGTGTAATTACTTATACAACTAAATATGTTTCAGTAGGTTCTATAATTGCGGTTGCTTTAGCACCGGTTTTGATGTTCGTATTTCATCAACCGATAGCATACGTAATTTATTGTGCCATTGGTGCTGCTTATATTATTTATTTACATAGAGAGAATATTAAACGTTTAATTAAAGGTGAAGAAAATAAAGTAAGAAAATAATATAGTTAATTGATTGCCTTTATGAAAAAAATAATTACAATAAAGGTATGAAAAAATTATTACTGTTACTTGTTTTATTTATATGTTCAAATCAATTTGTGCTTGCAGATATTGATTATGTACGTATTTATAATAATTTAGAAGATCCGACTTTCAAATATATTCATGGAATTGACCCCGATCAATTTTATGATATAAAAAATTATGCTTGGGCTCCATACCCTCTTTTAAGACTTAATCAAGAAGTTTATTTTAAAAAACAAAAAATTGAACCAGGATATTATCTTTTGACGCCACGTGAACACGAGGGTAAGTGGTATGTTTTATTTAAAGAAAACGGTGTTGTAAGAGCAACAATACCTTGTTATAAAGAAGAAATTGTGCCACCTGGTTTTTATGAACAAAATTTGCCAAAAGAAAAACTTACACCTTCTCAAAAAATTCATATTGGTTTTATACACTTAGTGGGTAAGGCAAATTCTGCAAAGCGTAAAAAATCTCCGGATACATTTTTGGAGATTGATGATATAGACAATGACTTTATTTCGATGACAATATATTATGGCTCAAAACGATATTATATATTGTTACGTTCAAAGATGTTGTAATAAAAAACGAGAGATTTAAATCTCTCGTTTTTTATGTTTTATTCTAATCCTTCGTCATCTTCTTTAATTTTGTCAATAACCATCTTAGCCATTTCTTTAGCAATAATGCTTTGAGTTGCTTCAGGACAATTTTGTAACATTGTCATTGCTGTTTTTAAAGTACCGTCAATATCATACCAACGACCGTTTCTTGAGTCACTTTGTCCTGATTGAACTGCTGATATAACATCTTCAACCGATTCATACTTATCATTTTCAATATTGTGTTCGATAATAATTTTAATCAAATTAAGTGCTATTCTGATTTGAGTTTCATCATCAGAATGTTCAAGTGTATTCATTGCCTGAGATAACACAGGGTCTTTATCATACCAACGACGTTTTTGATTTGAGTATTCTTCTTTCATTTCTTGTTCCATAAATGCCTCCTTATTATTAGCCTTGTTTAAAAGTTACGCCTTTGTTGCCTTTTGGATATTTCCAATCAATACATTGCATATCGCAAGCAACTCTGCACGCACCGCATTCAAGGCAATTTTCGTAATTTACTGTTAATGTGTTTTTTTCATCATCCCATTCCCAAACTTGAGCGGGACAAATGAATGTACATGTTTTTCTGATACAATTTTTACATTTTTCATGGTCAGGTGTCAAGTGTGAAACATTATCACTTACATATTTTACTTTGAATAATTTATCATTAATGCTCATTTCAAAATCTCCCAAAGTAACTTTATTCCTGTTATTCCATCTTTTACAAGTTCAGAAATTTTTCTGTCTGTAAAAATAGTTTTTATAAAGTTTCTAAACTTATTTCTCTTTACTATGCCGTCAACAGATGTAAACATTTCAAAGAAAGAATTAATTTTTTCAATATAATACCCTGTAAATGATTTTCTACGTTTGTGCATTGATGGCATTAAATTTTTATAACTGCGTAAATCCTTCATTATAAATGAGTCTTCAAGTTTTTGCTTGTATGCTTTTAAACAGTCAGTTGAAAAATCATTTTTATTCAATGCTTCAACTGCTGTTTCTCCTGCGTATTTACCACTTAGCATTGCCAAATTTGTGCCTTCCCAGTGCAAATTATTTACAAGCATTGCAGCGTCACCAATAACCATAACTCCGTTATCATATAATTTTGGAATTTTATTGTATCCGCCTTCAGGAATTAAATGTGCTGAATATTCAATTAATTCACCATCTTTAATTAATTCTTCAATTGAAGGGTGAGTTTTTAACTTATCTAAAAGCTCATAAGGTTTTAATTGTTTTTCGGATAATTCATCCAAAGCAACACCCAACCCTATTGTTACTGAATTTTTATTTGTATATATATACCCAAGTCCGAGCATTTCGTTCATTGGATAGCCTACTATTTCAGTAATACAGCCTTCATCAGTATTAATATTAAATCGTTCATTAATTTTTTCTTCACTGATTTTTATAACTTCTTTTACACCTAATGCGACATCTTGCGGTTTTAAATCTTTCCTTAAACCTATTTTTTTCGCAAGGAGTGAATTTACACCGTCTGCAAGGATTACAATGTCTGCGTAATAATCTTCTAATTCTGTTTTTATACCAACAATTTTTTTATCTTCTATAATTAAATCTTCAACAACAGTTTCGGTAACAATGGTTACACCTTCTCGTTTAGCTTGTTCTGCAAGCCAACGGTCAAATTTTCCTCTTATAACCGTGTAACTGTTAGACTTGTTTTCTTTTTTTAAATGAGATATTGTAGTCGCATCTGTTTGAGTTAAAAGCATGTATTGATGTTTTATATTGTTTCTTTCCAGTGGTGCTGATTTTTCAAAATCAGGGAAAAGTTCTTTTACTGCACGAGTATATATTGCTCCGCCAAAAACATTTTTGCTTCCGCAAAAGCTTCCACGTTCAATTAAAACAACCTCTTTACCTGCTCTTGCAACAGTAATCGCAGCAGATATTCCTGCTATACCACCACCTACAACTATAACTTGAGTTTTATTTTCCATAAAAATATTATACATTATAAAAAGATTTTGTGCTTTAATTAATTTATGAATATTTTAGGAATATTACCTCACTCAATAGGCGGACGTTTAACAATTTCAAGTATTTTTGACGGATTTGTCCAAAATGGTCATGCTGTCGAAATATTTGACGAATTAAAACAAAATAATTTTTTAAATTTTATAAAAGATAAAACTTATGATTATATTGTAGGATATGATTTTTCGGGGCTAAGGCTTAAAGTTGATAATAGCCTTAATTTTCCAACAATAAATTATTTTTCCGATGTAATAGAAAGTAAGGCTTCAGGTGTAGGTGATGATTGGGATAAATATTTACCTTATTTAAATTCGGAGGATAATTATACTTTTTATTGGGATAGAATTTTAACGGAAAATTCTGACATAAAAAATTTGCATTACTTTCCACATTTTGTAAATACAGATATTTATAAATATATGAATCTTCAAAAAGAATATGACATAATGTTTGCAGGCAGATTAGATACTGATTTCAGGCTAAATTTTTTTATTGAATTAATGCAATATTTTCCAAATTTAAAATTTGCTTGGTATGCAATAGAAAAGCATTATAACGATGCTTTGACAAGAACTGATGAAAAAGATTTAATAAAAAAATGCTATAAAGGGTTTATAGATAATGAAAAAGATATGGCTTTAGCACTAAATAAGGCTAAAATAGTATTTAATATGAACTCACAGGGTATTTCATCTTTGAATTATAGAACTGTTCAAACTATTGCTTGTAAAACTCTTATGATAAGTGATTTTAGAGAAGAAATAAATTTGTTTAAAGGTGATTTACCGTTTTACATAAATATTCAAGATTTGGTTGATAAGATAAATTATTATCTTGATAATGAAAAGGCCTATGAGTACACAACAAATAAGTGCTATGAAACAGTATCAAAGCACTTAAATTCAAAAACTTGTGTGAAAAATATTTTGGATTTACTTGCAGGTTAATTTAGTTTCCCAATTTAAAGATGCTGCACAGTCTAAGTAATCCATATTACCGTTTGCAATCGCCCAGTTTGTTGCAAAAATCATATCACTACCTAAATTAATAGCGTTAGTAGATGCGTTTCTGTCAGAACCATAACCAAATGGTCTAATTTCACCTGAATTATTATATATATCAAAACCAAATACTGATTCTCCGGAAATATTACCGTTTATTCCGTCCAGTGCTACTAATATTGCGTTTCCGGTAGATGCAACAAGTGTTCCGTCTTTTAATTCACATTTCGGATATGATGCAATATTACTGTCATAATTTGTGGAAGGAAAAGTTATACCACAGCGTTTTATATCTAAAAACTCAAATATTCTGTTTGGATATTGTGCACCGTATGCACCCCAATCTTCAGAATCACCATATTTTGTAATGGCTTGGCTAAATGCTGCTTGCAGTTCATTTTGAACTTTTCTTAGTTGAGTTATGTTTTTGTTTCTGTCAGCACTATTTATTACTGTCGGCAAGGTAAGTACGGCAACTACACCGATTATACCTACAACAACCAATACTTCTGATAATGTAAACGCTTTTTTAAACATTTCTTTCTTCCTTTATTTTATCTAATGAAAAATTAAATTTATACAAATAATATAATCCTACAACTGTTAGTAATATAATTAACATTATAGGATGAACCAAAGAAACAGCAAGTATTGACGATTTTTTAACACCATATATTCCAAGTGCAATTAAGTACGCTGCTTGATACGGTCCAAAAAATATTGATGAAGACGGTAACATTGCTGAAAATGATATTAGGCTTATTACAAAAAGCGATGCCGAAAATGGCAACGACAGATTAAAGCTTGCAATGATTAAATATGCAACATAACATTCAATTCCCCAAATTGCAGCACTTGATATAACTGCTTTTAGCGATAACTTTACGCTGTCTAAAACTTCAAATCCTTCCATAAATGAATTTGCATGTCTATTTAAACTTTCGACGATTTTGCTTAATTTTTCTAATTTAATTTTATTTAAAAGTAATTCAATTTTTTTGCAAACAAAATCAATTTTATTAAACTTAAAAATTAGATAGAATGCTATCATACTTCCAATAAAAACAAATCCAAAAAAGTATATTGAACTTAGTATAACAGGGTTGTTTTTGCAATAAACAAGTACCGCAAACAATAAAATGAAAAATACGCTTATACCGTCTAAAGTTCTTTCTAAAATTATCGAACCAAATACTTTCATTTTTTTTTCGTTTTTATTTTCGCCTAAATAATATGCTCTATAAATATCACCTGCTCTTGCGGGTAAAAAACTGTTAAGCATGCTTCCAACAATAAAAACTGCTCCCAAATGCCAATTTGAATATTTTGGATTATCCATCAAAAGAGCCTTCCAGCGAATACCTCTTAAATACATTGTAAAATAATAAAGTGCTACTATCCAAAATATGTATTTAAAACTGAACATTTTAAAAGCGTTTAAAAATTCCGCAGCACTTATATCACGGAAAATATAAACTAAAAACACCACAAATAATATGGTTACGGATATTGTCAAAATCTTTTTTTGGTTCATAAGGAAATTCTAACACATTTATCTGTATAAGGCTATATTTAATAAGGTTTATTAACTAAATTTTCATGTGTATTTATTTCTATTTCGTCATTAAGTTGTGCTAAATCTATTTTTCTTCCATATTTTTTTTCCAGTGCCAATGAGATTAGATAATCTGCAAAATGGGGATTTTTAGGCAAAAACGAACCATGTAAGTATGTTCCAAAGATATTTTTATATCTGGCACCTTCTGTTTTATCTTGACCGTTATTTCCGTTTCCGACAATAATTTTTGAAATTGGTTTAGTGTCACCTTGTAAATAAGTTAAACCACTGTGATTTTCAAATCCTACGAGAGTATTTGGTTTAAGAAAATCAATTTCAGCGGTAACATTACCTATAAATCTTTTATTGCCGGCAAGAGTATATGCATCCAGCAAACTTATTCCTTTTAATTCTGAGCCGTCTTGTGCTTTGTAATAATGACCTAATAATTGGTATCCGCCGCAAATTGATAAAAATACCGCATTGTTATCTCTTTCCTCCGTTAAGAATGCTTTATTCTTCTGAAGTTCAACAGCAACATCAACTTGCTGTCTGTCTTGACCTCCACCGATAAAATATATGTCATGAGGTTTAAATGTATCGCCAATGTTTATTTCTTCGGCAATAAATTTTATCCCTCTCCATTCGCAGCGTTTTTTTAGTGTCAAAACATTACCTATATCTCCGTATAGGTTCAATAATTTCGGATATATATGTGCAAAGCTAAGTTCTAAATTTTCTTCCATATCTCTAGTTTATTATAAATTATCCTTGTGGGCAATAAATAAAACTTAATATTACATATAAATTTTTAAGGCATGTTTATTATTTTTGATATAATTATCGAGTGAGGATTTTTTCTCGGTTACAGAGATATTGGAATTAGCATGAAGGATAGAATAACATTATTCATATTATTTGTTGGATTGGCAGTGCTTTTGTATGTATACCAATATCACTTTAATACTATTTGGGGGCTGGTAACACTTGTAGGTGCAATGTTTATATACTCAATATATATGGTACTTGCAGATAAACATCAAAAACGTAAACTCAAAAAAAATCCGAAAGTCATTAACGAAAATTACAAACCTTTTGTGACAATAATGATTCCAGCACATAATGAGGCTGCTGTTATTGCAGATACCGTTGAAAATATATTGCAACTTGATTATCCGAATTATGAATTAATTATCATTGATGACAGAAGTGAAGATAATACAGCGGAAGTTATGCATGAATTGGAGCAAAAACACTCTAACGTTAAGGCTTTTATCAGACCAAAAGATGCATTTCCGGGTAAATCAGCAGTATTAAATGATGCAATGCAATTTGCTCATGGTGAAGCAGTTTTAGTTTTTGATGCTGATGCAAGAGTTGATTCAGATTTTTTAAATAAATTGGTACCAAATCTTGAACCGGAAGATGTAGGTGCTGTTCAAGCAAGAAAAGTTGTTTCAAACCGTGAGTATAATTTTTTGACAAGATGTCAAGATAATGAAATGACACTGGATACTCACTTTCAAATTGGCAGAGATGCCGTTAAAGGTGCTGTTGAGTTACGTGGTAACGGCGAATTGATAAAAGTTGCTGCACTTAAAGATATTGGGGGTTGGAATAACTATACAATTACTGACGATTTGGATATGTCTACTCGGTTGCATATTAAAGGTTGGGACGTTAGATTTTGTCCGGAGGCTATTGTCAGAGAAGAAGCAATTATATACTTAAAGCCTTTGTACAGACAACGCAGACGTTGGTTTGAAGGTAGTGTAAGAAGATATTTGGAACATTTTGGCGAAGTTTTGAAATCAAAAAAAATGTCATTAAGGGCAAGTTTAGATATGACAGCATATTTATCAGAATTTTTAATGCCGATATGGTTTACAATGGAACTTTTACTTAGAACTTACAAGTTTGCAACAGGTAAAATGCCTTTAAATGGTATATATTCGTCAATAATTGTTGGTGTTGCTATTGGTATTTGTTTTTGTTTAGCAACAAGATACAGTTTAAGAAAATATAATAAAATGAGCCGCTGGCAGGCCTTAAAACAAGCAGTGGAAACTTCTGCATATATATTGTTTATATGGTTCCCTGTTGCTTTCTATATCGCACTCAAAATTTTATTTAAACCAAAAGATATGGATTGGGGTAAAACAACTCACGGACTTGTTTTGGAAGCTGAAAAAGAGATGACAAATGTGTAATAAAAGGGGTTAAAAATGGTAACCGATATTAAAGAAAAAATTAGAGCAATACAAGATTTTCCAAAAAAAGGAATATTGTTTAGAGATATTACTACTGCATTAAAAGATGCAGATACTATGAAAAAAATGGTTGATTTTTTGTATGAACATTATAAAGATAAAGAAATCGACTATGTTGCAGGCATGGAATCAAGAGGCTTTATTGTTGGTATGCCGCTTGCATATAAATTAAATGTGGGTTTTATTCCTGTAAGAAAACCACATAAATTACCTGCTGAAACCTATCAACAAACTTATGAGCTTGAATATGGTACAGATATGATAGAAATGCATAAAGACGCTGTTGAAGAAGGTTCAAATGTTTTGATTGTGGATGACTTGTTGGCAACAGGCGGAACTGCTTGTGCTGCTTGTAAATTAATTCATCAGGCAAAAGCAAATATTGTTGGAACTGCATTTTGGATTGAGTTAAACGGACTTGGCGGACGTGAAAAACTTGAACAACAAGAAGGTTGCGAAGTTTTATCAATGTTGAAATATTAAATTTAAAGATATACTTTATTCAAAATATGCAAGATTTACTCTTTACACATAAATCTTGCATATTCTTTTTTCATTGGTAATTCTGAAATTTGAAAATGTTTATTTTGCGGTACAGTATTGTAATAAGCGTATGCCTTGCAATAATCTCCTTTTTGTTCGTAGGCAAGTGCCGCAAAATAATTGAAATATTCGTTTCCTGATTTAAGATACGCTTGTTCAAATTCTTTTATTGCTTTTTCATTTTCTCCTGCAAGATAATAAATTTTACCTCTGTCAGAGTATGCTATGGGATAATCTTTTTTGTTTAAATTCATAGATTTT
>DFEL01000152.1 GCA_002369055.1 Cyanobacteria bacterium UBA3803 | reverse complement strand
ATAACACCTGCAATGCCAGGCGTTATTTCAACATAGTAGCCATCACCTTTGGGAACCGCTTGCGAAATCTTTACTACAGGCATATCACCGTATTTAAAAGAAAATGCAGAGCCGTCATGTGCATAGAATTCTTTGCGGGATAAATTAAACCGTCTATCTTCAGTTTTTTTAACCAAGCATGCGAAGAATTCATCTTTCTGAGAAATCCACTTATTGATGTCAGCATAGTGAACGAATGAGAGATCTGCAATTGCAACTGCACCAAGGATTCCACCGCCGATGTCCACAAACACGGTTTTTGAGGAATTGCTTAATACCGAGCAGCGAAATACTGTGTTTTTGCCTGATATGTACTTTGTTATTTTTTTGTACGCATCATTAAGTGCAATTTTTCTTGTTACGTAAATACCGTTAGAAGTAATTTTACTTACATGAACTTTAATTTTGCGGTTGGTCATTGCATTTGTGTACATACCTGCATGGATGATCCCATCATCTCCGTCTTTTGTCATTGCAATGAAGTCTTGAATGACGCTGTCGGTAAATGGAAGGATAGCCGTGAATTCATCACTCAGTCTCACTTTGAAGCATTTTGCACTCAAGTTGTAGCTTTCAACAATTGCGCAAAGAGGCTTTTGGTGCCGACGGGAGAATTCAATTTCCTTTAAACTTAGTGTGCTTGTGTAAGAGAGTTCTAGTTCCTCTGGAAGACAAGGACACCGTTTCGGATAGATGAAAGTGCTCATTTTTTACCTCCGTTTCGTGTGTTTTTGGCTATGATAAAAAAAGCTAAAAGCTTATGGCCCGTATTATATCATCTCGAATAAGTTATGTCAACACTCATGTTAACACGAGTAAATGGTTAAAAATAATAAATTTTAGGAGCAAAAAAATAATAAAAAAATCTAATATAGCTATTGATAAAAACATTAAGATGCATTATAATAAATAATTGTAAATTCGATGATAAATGAGGGGAAAATAAAATGGTAAATCCAGAACTTTTGGAAGATTTGTGCTATGATGCAGGCACAACACGTAAAGAAAAAGCAATGGAGTATGTTGCAAAAAAAAGAGTTGATATAACAAAAGTAATTTATGAAGATAAAAATAATTTTGAGCTAAGATCTAAAGTAAGAGGAGATAATGATTCTTACGAGGTATACATTAAGGTTCAAAATAATGAATTAGAAGATTTGCGCTGTGAATGTCCGCATTACAAAAAAAATTATGCGGCATGTAAACATATAGTTGCTACTATGGTTGAATTTGATAAAAATCCTGATTATATCAGAATTTTTACAGGAGAAAAAGAAAACCAAGCAGATAATTTGAATTCTTCAAAAAGAAAAAAAGAAGAAAAAAATACAAAAGAGTATAAGATTTTTAAACAATTAGTTAATGAATTTTATACTGATGTTTCAACTGAAAGAGAAGGCTTTATTGGTAACTCAAAGAATAAAAATATAAAAATAATTCCAACTCTTTTAATAGATAAATATAATTCTAATATAAAACTTGAATTTAAAATTGGGGAACAGCAATTATATAAGCTAAAAAGTTTACCGGAGTTTTATGAAAAAATGCTTAATAATGAAAATTTTAAGTATGGATTAAAATTGGAATTTGTTCATAACAAAGCTTTTTTTAA
This sequence comes from Cyanobacteria bacterium UBA3803, assembly GCA_002369055.1. Classification (GTDB taxonomy): domain Bacteria; phylum Cyanobacteriota; class Vampirovibrionia; order Gastranaerophilales; family Gastranaerophilaceae; genus UBA6984. The sequence continues at coordinate 1,095 of DFEL01000152.1, read as the reverse complement.
TGAAGAAAGTTTACCAATTTTAGAATATATAATGAAATATGGAGAAATCATTAAATATGCTAATCAGTCGGCAGATGAATATGGATACTATGGAAGACATTTAAGTGATTCATATATAACCGTATCGAATTCTGGATTAGATGAATTGTTTGATATATATAAAGGAAAAACTTTAACCATACAAAGGGAGTATTCAGAGTATGAAGCATATTTAATAGATTCAGAGCCTGAAATTAAGTTTAAAATTGAAGAAATAAGTGAAACAGAGTATAAAATTAGTCCTAATGTTGATATATACGAATATAATATTATTCAAGGAAGAAACTATGTATATTTTGAAAATCAAAAAAATATATATAGATGTTCAAAAGAGTTTGAGAATACGGTATTGAAATTTTTACAAGTATTTAGAAAAAACTTCACAAAGGAAATAAAATTACAAAAAAGTGAGCTTTCAACTTTATTTTCTATTGTATATCCTAAAGTGAAAAATGCTATAAAATATGATACATTGGATGCGAATGAAATTGAAAAAGTAGTTCCGAAAGAATTATATGTGAAGCTTTATTTAGATTATGATAAAAACAATTATGTAATAGCAGATTTAAAATTTTGTTATGATAATTTTGAATTTAATCCATTAAAAGAAGGAGAAGTTACTGTTGCAAGAGATGTTTTAAAAGAGTCTGAAACACTAGATATGTTTTTGAAAACGGGATTTATGTTAGATAGAAAAAAATCAAGGTTAATATTAACAAGTGATGAAGCAATATATAAATTTTTATCACAAGACATAGAATTATATATGAAAAAATTTGAAGTGCTTGCAACAGAAGGATTTAAGCAAAAGCAAATTAGACTTCCTAAAATTAGTAATGTTGGTGTTAAAGTTGAAAATAATTTGTTAGAGATAAATTTCGATGGTCTTGGCTTTGATCTTTCCGAACTTAAAGATGTTATGGAAAAATATAAATTGAAGAAAAAGTTCCATAGGCTAAAAAACGGTGAATTCATAAATTTAGAAGAAAATGAAACAATAAATTTATTTGAAAATTTGAAAGAAAATTTAGATATTGATTTTAAAGAAATTGAAAA
>DFEL01000107.1 GCA_002369055.1 Cyanobacteria bacterium UBA3803 | reverse complement strand
CATTTTTTCTTTCAGCATCCCAAGCCGTAACAAATACAAAGTTGTTACATAAAAAATACTCCCTGTGGTTGTAATACCCGAGATAAAATAATCTTGTATTTTTAGAAAAACCAAAGTTTTTTTTGATTAATTCCATTTCTTTAAGAACATATTTTGTTACATAATCATCTTTTTTGCTTTTAATTTCTGATAATTTCATATATTCATCTCTGATATTATTATAAATTCTATGTATGTCAGATTAGGTCGTTGATTTTAAAAAAATATACACGACCGATTTTGTGATATGTGGGCTTTATAATAAAGAAAAAGGATAAAATATGAAAAACAAAAATTCAGGCTTTATATTCCATTCAAGATACTTAAATATCAGTTATTTCAGTGGTGAAATACTTATTTGGGGTGATGTTCCTTTTACCAAATATAAGAAGTATGAGGTACAGGCAAATACATCTTTTGGCAGTTGGAATTTGTACTCGGTTTCCAGTACCAGTCGTAAAAGACCTGACCATGTGGTTCATAATTTTGAATATTCCCTTGGACCATTATGGGCTCATTTTCAAATAATAGATGTCCGAGAATGGGACTACCACACCGATAAACCTATGTTGTGGGAGGAATACGAAAAATTACCCGAACACAGAGAAGGAAAGCCAAAATTTAAACACAGAAAAATTAAAGAAAAATGGTACTTTTTATCAAAGTATTTGAAAATTTATAATTTGGATTTTCTAAATGATCCTTATGGAATAACCGTTGATTTCTCGGCATTTCCGTTGTTGATTTACACAATGATTCAGTTTGGAATAAGTAAATTTCTGCGTTTTAATATTGCTTTTGAAGCAAATTTTTCACAAATCGGACCCAAATTTGTGTTTGAAATATGTTTGTTTTCATTTTTTATAAAATTTGAGGTTGGCAAAAATACTGTTGTCAGAAAAGCAAACCTTAAACGACCTGAAGATTTTAATAATTTGATAAAAATTTTTGCAAATCCGTATCTTTCTGACGACTGTTGTAATGTTTTGCAGTACCAAATTCAAAGAAAAAACAAAAAATATATTGAAAATATTTTAGAAAAAGTTAATATAAACAAATTTGATACGGACGAAATCTTAATTGAAGCCATGTATAATGACTGGTACAGAAGTGAGATATTTGACTTACTTTTGGCAAATATAAATAAATTTGATAAATGGGGTGATATTGAACAATATAAAGATTGCTATCACCACGAAGCAATAGAAAAATTAGATAAATTTCACAAATAAAGTTATGACAGTAGGATTTAAAAATATTTAAAAGGAGAATATTTATGAAAGAAATTATCGGACAAAATAACAGTGCAAAAGTCTTTACGGACAACGTTGATGAAAATTCCTTAATTCAGATACAAAAACTTTGTAATCAAGAATTTATCAAAGGAAGTAAAATCAGAATAATGCCCGATGTTCACGCAGGAGCAGGATGCACAATCGGAACGACTATGACAATTACCGATAAAGTCGTGCCAAATCTTGTTGGCGTTGATATCGGCTGCGGTATGGAAACTATTGTGTTAAGCCAAAAAGAAATTGATTTAGAAGCACTGGATAATTTTATTCATAACAAAATTCCTTCAGGTATGAATATAAGAAGTAAAATTCATAAAAACGCATTGGATTTTGATATTGATAATTTGAGATGCAGACCTTATATAAATGAATACAGAGCATTAAGAAGTATTGGCACACTTGGCGGTGGAAATCACTTTATTGAAGTTGATAAAGACGATGACGGAACCATGTATCTTGTAATTCATTCCGGAAGCAGACATCTCGGTAAAGAAGTTGCTGAATATTATCAGGAAGAAGCATACAGAGAATTAAACAAGTGTTCTAAAAAAATACTTAATGAAGTGATTGATAACCTGAAAGAGCAAGGACGACAAACTGAAATTGCAGATACTATAAAACAAATGAAAACCCAAATTTTAACGGATATACCTAAAGCACTTGCTTATGCGGAAGGATATTTGTTTGACAATTATATAAATGATATGAAAATTACACAGCAATATGCAGTATTGAACAGAAAGGCAATGGCAGATGAAATTGTTAATGGCTTGGGACTTGAAATAAGTGAAGTATTTACGACAATTCATAATTACATAGATACCGATTCAATGATTTTAAGAAAAGGTGCCGTATCTGCCAAAGAAGGTGAAAAACTTTTAATACCGATAAATATGCGTGACGGCAGTTTAATTTGTATAGGCAAAGGTAATGAAGACTGGAATTATTCTGCCCCACACGGTGCAGGAAGATTATACAGCCGAACACAGGCAAAGAAAAACTTTACTGTTGATGAATTTAAAGAATCTATGAACGGAATTTATACAACATCAATAAATGAAGATACACTTGATGAATGCCCAATGGCTTATAAAACTATGGAAGATATTGTAAATAATATCTCTCCAACCGCAGAAATTGTAAAAATTATAAAACCGATATATAATTTCAAGGCAAGTGAACAGTAAAGCGATTATTATAAAGAACCAAAAGACAAAAGGTAAAGAATGAAACTAAAAATCGGATACAAATGGAAATCAACAGACGGAATTTCAAAGGGTAAGTGAAAATTGGTTTGGTGTTATAGAAATAAGGCATTTAAGCAATTTTTATATCCAAAGAATAACCTAAACCTGATAAAATTTTACCGATAGTTACGAGACTTGGAGTTTTTGTTCTTCCGTGTAATATATCAACCAACTGAACTCTATTCATACCGATTTGAACAGCAAACTCACTAACGGTAGAACGAGCCTTAATAACTTGTTCTAACGCTCTGAAAAATTCTTTATAATCACCATCTTCAACATATTCCAGTATAGTTTGTCTTAACCACTCTTGTTGAAATTGTGGGTCTTTAAGTTCTTCATTTAAATAATCGTCAAATTTTATAGTCATTATTTATTACTCCTATTCAAGAAATCTTCTAGATATTTATCTGCTTGTTTGATAACTGTTTTTTGATCGGATTTATCACTTCCTGCAAGTATTAAAACTATAATATTATCAAGTTCTTTGAAATATACACGGTATCCCTTACCAAAGTCTAATCTTAATTCAGAAAGTTGGCTATTCTGTAATTTCTTCCAATCACCATAGTTACCGTCTTTCATTCTGTTGATACGCTTATTGATTCGTATTCTAAAATCAGGACTAAGGCTGTGTATCCACTCAATAAAAGGACACTTGCCATCTTCGGTTGTGTATAACTCAATTTCTTTTTCAGTCATATTAATAGTGTAGCATATTACCTACACTTTGTCAATCATAATAGGTTAAGTTTAGCACTTTATCCCTAAAACAACTCTCATATTGTAGTATTCTTGTGTGGACTGTTTCATGATATAAACTATGCGTTGTTAAATGTTTTTAGGTAACATTTTTATTCTAAATTTTGTTTCAAAAATTTTGGTGTAATTTTGGTGTAATTTGGAATAAAAAACGTAAAAAAACACAATAGCATATAAACGACAAAAAAAGTTTAAAAGGCTTTGTTTAAAGGAGTTTAATGACATATTTATTACTTAAAGTGTCATAAAAATTTGTCCCTTACAAGGAAGATGTCGGGAGTTCGAGCCTCTCAACGCCCACCATT
>DFEL01000024.1 GCA_002369055.1 Cyanobacteria bacterium UBA3803 | reverse complement strand
AATGTACGGAAACAAACCACCGAAAAAATCTTACGGATATTTACATCCAAAAGCGTACAGCTCTACAACTCCAAGTGAAAACAGTTCAGAAGATTAATTAATTTTATATCAACAGGATTATTGTTTATATTAAGTTTTGCAAGAGAAATATTCTTCTTATTAGTTCCGTGATAATCGCTTCCGCCGCTGATAAGAAGATTATTTTCTTTTGCACAATTTAATAAAAATTCTTCTTCTTGTTCATTATACCTTGAGTAAAAGCATTCAATACCTTTGATACCGTAGGTTTTCATTTTTTCTAATTTTGGTAAAAATTCTTCTTTAGTAAAATGCTTTTCGCCTTCACCACCGAGCGGATGTGCCCAAACAGGAATTGCACCTGACAAATTCAAGGCTTCTAATGCTTCTTTTATATCAAAACGAGTATTTGGAATTCTACAATCGTCAAGATATTTTTGCATTGCACAGACGGGGTCCGGAGCAAGACCACGATTTACGAGAATATTTGCAAAATGAGTTTTAACGACACTTTTTCTGGAATACAACCAGTTAAGTTCTTCTTGAGTAAGTTCTATATTCCATTTTTCTTTTAAGTATTTTACTCTTGTTTCAAGTTTTATTTTGCGTAATGTTTTACCTTTTTCTATTAAATTTAATAGTGTTTTATTTTTTATATCACAATTAAATCCTAAAATATGACACTTAATATCTTCTGCTTGACAGGTTAATTCAATACCTCTTATAAAATTATTTGTATATTTTTCCATTTCACGACATCCTTCAATGGTGTCGTGGTCAGTTAGGGCAAAAATTTCAATATGTGATTTTAGTATATTATCATAAAGTTCTTTAACCGTATCGCTTCCATCAGAACAATTACTATGAATATGTAAATCAAATTTAGTCATTTTGCACGGCTTTCAGTGTAATTAAAATATCAGGTTCTAAATTTTCAACAGATTGTATTTTAAAATTCTTACTTTTATTGATATCTGTTATGTTTCTGCCGTCAAAAGCACTTTTAGCAGAATTATCGCCAATAATTTTGGGTGCGATAAACTGGTATATTTTATCAACTAAATTTTCTTCCAGTAATAATCCGTTTATAGTTCCTCCTGCTTCAACAAATACGGACATAATACCTTTTTCAAAAAGTTGTTTAAATAAAGTTTTTAAGTTTGAATATTCAATAAATTCAATATTGTTAGGTGGTGTAGGTAAATCTTTTATTGTTGTTGCAACATAAATTTTTCCTGTTTTAAAATAATCCAAAGAAAAATCACATTTTAAGTATCTGTCTATTAAAATTTTTGTTTTACATTCAAATTTTGGATTATCAGCAAGAACTGTCGCAGAAGTGGTTAAAACAGCATCATAAATTTTTCTGAGTTCGTGCCCTTTTTTTCTTGCATTTTCTGATGTAATCCATTTTGACGCCCCTGTTTTTGTTGCAATTTTACCGTCGAGGGTTGTTGCGGTTTTCAGTGCGACAAAAATTTCTTTTTTAGTCATATTCTTTATGAAAACTTCATTAAGTTCTTCTGCTTGTTCTTTTAAAACATTTTCTATAACTTCAATACCGTTGTCTTTTAATTTTTTAATTCCGTTTCCTGCAACAATGGGATTAACGTCTTGCATTGCAATTACTACTTTTTTAAGACCTCTTTCAATTATTAAATCTGCACAAGGTGGTGTTTTTCCATAATGCGAACACGGTTCAAGATTTACAATCAGAGTTCCGCCCACTTCTTCACCATTTTTAAGTTTTAAAAGAGCATCTCTTTCTGCATGATTTTCCCCATATTTATAGTGGTATCCTGTTGAAATTATATTGTCGTTTTTGTCTAAAACAATACAAGCAACAAGCGGATTTGGAGAAACATTACCAAGTCCTTGTTTAGCTATTTCAAAGCATTTTTGCATGTATTTTTCGTAAGATTTCATATTTGTATTTTACAATAAATTATGCTAAATTTAAACAAAAAGGAGTTTTATAATGGCTTTTGATTTAGTTTATTTGGGACATAGTGCGTTTGAAATAAGAATGGATGACAAATCCATTTTGATAGATCCGTTTTTGCAAGCAACAAGAATGTATGATTACAGAGATTATAATATTACGGATATTTTAATTACGCACGGTCATGCTGATCATGTCGGTAATGCAATTGACATTGCAAAAAGTAAGCGTTCAACAATCACTGCAATTTTTGAACTTGCAAATTATTGTGCCTCAAAGGGTACAAAAACAATGGGTGTAAACTTTGGAAGCTGGATAAAATTTGATTGGGGTAAAGTGTTGTTTGTGCCTGCATTTCATTCAAGTTCTTCTATGGAAGGAGTTTATACGGGTGAACCTGCGGGAATTATTCTTGATGTTAATGGTGTAAAATTATATCACGCAGGAGATACAAGTCTTTTTAGCGATATGAAATTAATAAAAGAATTATATAATCCTGATGTAGCAATGTTGCCAATAGGCGGTTTATATACTATGGATATTGAACATGCTGCAATAGCGGCAGAATGGATAGGTGCAACAATTACAATCCCAATGCACTACAATACATTTGAACCTATTGAAGTTGATGCTGAACATTTTAATATATTGTTGCAAACAAAAGGGTTAAATTGCCAAATAATGAATCCTGAAGATGTTATTCAATTCTAGTTTTAAACACGGGACGTCCTGTTTCGGCAAACAAAATGACTTCATGAGTCGGAATTTCTTGCTTTATCAATTTATAAAAATCTTTTACCAATATCATTTGATTTTGCACACATTTGAAATCTTTATTTTTTAAGTATTCTTCAAAATTTTCAGAATTTTGAACGTATTTTTTTGATTTTATAAACATAGTGAAATTTTTTTGACGCTTTTGAATTTCTTTCTTTGCGAAACCCAGTATTACGTCATAATCAGGATTAAAACCGTTTGAAACGGTTATATCAATTATGTAATTATTATTATCATAAGTTTTTATTGAGAAAAATGCAGCCAGTGTATGCAAATTAACATCTTCTAACACATATTTAAATTCTGTTCCGTCAGACAGACCTGCAAAAAAATTATCTAAATATTCATCTTTTGTTTTTAAAAGAGAAGGTTTAAAATGTGTTATTAAAGAATCATTGAAAAGCATTGCGGAAGCCTGTGCATCGGAATTTTTAAATCGTCTGAAAATATTTGTTTCGGAAGTTCTAAAATCAATATTATTAACTCTCCAAAGTTCTTCTGATGCACATTTTCTAAATCCGCAACCGTCAATAAATAATTTTAGTAATTCATCATGTGATTCATCAACAGCCGCAATAAAGGTTTGTGCTCCCTTTGCTCCAAAACGTGAAATTATAAATTCTACAAGATGTTTACCAATATCGTAATAATCTTTTTTGAATAACAGTTTTATAATGTTTATTTTATAAGGATTACCATTTGAGGGAATGACTGTAATCATTCCGTGCAAATCCTTTTCATCAACCAAAACATAAGATTCTGCCAAAAATTTAAGTTTTAATGGCAACCAGTAGTGAAAAATATCGCAAGATGTACTTATTAGTTTTTTTACAAACTTTTCAGCCTCATCATTTCCGAGAAACGAAATCATATTTTTAACTTTGTTTTTGTCTGAAATTCTTAATTTTCTTATGATTGTCATAATTAAATTATATATTTTTTAAATACTATTTGCAAGTTTGTGGTAAAATCCAAGTATGAAAGCGGCAATTTATAAAAATGAAAAACTTGAAATAACAGAACTTGAAAAACCTTCTCTCGATAGCAGAAAAGGTGCAATAATGAAAGTTCATGGCTGCGGTTTATGCGGCTCTGATATTGTTAAATACAGAGAACATCTTGTTAAAGACGGGACTGTTTTAGGACATGAAGTTGTTGGTGAAATTGCAGAAATAAATTCAAACACTGATTTTAAAGTTGGTGACAGAATTGTATCTTCACATCATATCCCTTGTTTTGACTGTGTTTATTGCAAAAACAAAAATTATTCTATGTGCAAACATTTTAAATCTACAAATATTTTCCCGGGTGGGTTTGCAGAATATATTTATTTATCTGAAGAACATTTAAAAAATGTTGCACATATTATCCCTGAAAATATGACGGATGAAGAAATTGCTTTTTATGAACCTTTAGGATGTTGTGTAAGAGCAATAAAAAGATGTGAATTGCCGAAAAAATCAAAAGTTCTTGTAATTGGTTTAGGCTCTATCGGATTTTTAATGGCACAAGGCTTAAAAGCATTTGATATGGATGTTTATGGCTGTGATTTAATTGATGACAGAATTGAACTTGCAAATAAAAACGGTATAAAAGCATTTAATTCAAGAGATTTAAACGAAACAATCAAATACATAAAATCTCAAACGGATGATTTAGGTGTAGATGCGGTATTTATGACATCCGGTGCAGATGCGGCAATTGAACCTGCCCTCAAAACAGTCAGAAGCGGCGGAAAAATTTTAATTTTTGCAAGTACTCCAAAAAATTTCGGTTACGCAAACAATGAAATTTATTATCGTGAATTGACGGTTTTAGGCAGTTATTCGCCATCACCTAAAGACCTTGAAGAGTCATATAATTTACTTAAAAATGGCAAAGTAAATGTTCATGGTATATCAACAATTTTTAACATTAATGATATACAAAAAGCTTTTGATGATACAATATCAAATAAAGTTTACAAAGCATATATAAAAATGAACGGATAAATATGAAAGCAGTTAGATTTTATGCACCAGGGGACATTAGATACGAAGAAGTTAGCATAACACCACCTAAAAAGGGTGAGGTTGTTGTAAAAATAAAGGCAGCATTAACTTGCGGTACTGATGTTAAGACATTTAGGCGTGGTCATCCTGTGCTTATTAAAAAAGTTCCTTCCGGTTTCGGGCATGAATTTTCAGGTGTTATCGACCAACTTGGCGAAGGTGTTACCGATTTTAAAATTGGTGACAGAGTTGTTGCTGCAAATTCTGCACCTTGCGGAGAATGTTTTTTCTGCAAAAAAGAAGAATATAACTTATGTGAAAACTTAAACCTTCTAAATGGTGCTTATGCGGAATATATAACTGTTCCTGCAAGAATTGTAAGCAAAAATATGATAAAATTGCCTGATGATTTAAGTTTTGAAAGAGCGGCATTTTCAGAACCTCTTGCAAATGTTGTTCATGGTGCTGCAAGAACTGATATTAAAGCAGGACAAAGCGTTGGTATTATTGGCATTGGACCAATAGGTCTTATGTTTGCAAGAGTTGCAAAATTAAAAGGTGCAAGAGTAATTGTTGCGGGCAGAAACCCTATTAAATTGAAACTTGCAGAAGATTTTGCCAAAGCAGATGAAATAGTGGATTTGGTAAAATATCCAAATCCTGAAAAGATTTTCAAAAGTTTTTCTGATGAAAACAAAGGACTGGATATTGCAATAGAATGTGTAGGACTTCCTGAAATTTGGGAACGCCTTGTTTCTTGTGTGCGTCCGGGAGGTACTGTTCATTTCTTTGGCGGTTGCAAAAGCGGGTCAACTGTTTCTATTGACACAACAAAGATGCACTACGGCGATATAAAATTGATGAGCGTATTTCACCATACACCGAAGTACTTCCGTGAAGCGTTAAATTTGATTGCGTCAGGTAATATTGAAGTTGAAAAACTTATAACCGACAAATTAGGACTGCAAGATGTTGAATATGCTATGCAACAACATATTGACGGTAAGGCTATAAAGTTTTTAATAACACCTTAATTAGTGATTTTTTACAAACTTATTTAAGATTTTTCCTAAAAATCCGTTTGGTTGCATAAAATCAAGCGTAATTTCGATGTCTTTTGCATCTTGCCATAAATTTTTTATGGCATTAGACGCTTTTTTTACTTCAAAAATGTCTGCTGCGAGCATTTTTTCGTTAAAATCGTTGGACAACATAATAATACTATCTTTCTTTAATTTCGTTCAACATGAAAATACCATGATAAACCTACATTAAAATCCTCTTTTTATATGAAAATTACAGCAATTTGTCATGCTTTTTAACAAAATGCTTTATATAAAAAGAACAGAATGGTTTATTTAAAATTCCATATAACTTCAAATTTGACATTTTTAATAATTTTCCGTCGCCACAAACAACAGTAATGGATTTTTCTTTGTTATTTTTGTCAACTATTGTTCTATTTTCTTTTATTTCTGTTGTATTTTCTAAAATCTCTAAAGCATAAGGATTTGGGATAAAAAATTTATTTTTATGTTCAAAGAAAGTTTTACTCCAAGGATGAAATGCCCTTATGTGTGCGGAAATTTCTTCTGCTGATTGTTTAAAATCAAGCATTACATCCTCTTGTTTTATCTGAGAGAAGTAAGTTGCTCTTTCTTCACTTTGGTCAACAGGAATAATAAAATCATCCGCAAGCATGTTTAGCAGTTCCGTAACAGCAGAACGTGCAGTAAGGACTGTCCGTTCCTTAAGCTCTTTTCCTGTGTCATCAGGTTTAATTTCCACTGTTTTTTGTAAAAGTATAGCACCTGAATCAAATTTTTCGTTCATAAGATGAAATGTTATACCGGACTGTTTTTCTCTATGCCATATTGTTTGTAAATAAGGATTTGGACCTCTGTATTTTGGCAAAAGTGACGGATGAGCATTAATCATCGCAATTTTTGGAAGTTGGACAATGTCTTTTTTTAGTTTTTCTGACCATGTTCCAACCAGTACAATATCCGGATTTAATGCTAAAAGTTCACGCTTAAATTCTTCTGAATTAGCACTTTTTGCTTTAATTTCAGGTAAACCATAACTTTTTATATAACTATATTCTTTAGACGGAATGAAAAAATCCTTTAATTTTCTGTAAATTGAACAAGTTTTAAGCCTTTCGTAGCGAAATACTCCGACGATTTTGCACTTTGCATCTGTTGCACCAATTATCAAGTTTGACAGCATATCGCCATGACCTAAAATTACAATTTTAAACATTTTATATCCTTTGTAATTTGTTCTTTCAAGTCGGTTAATGACTTGAATTGTTGTTCATCTCTTATTTTTTTTAAAAAATCTACTTTTATTGTTTCACCATAAATATCTTTGTCAAAATTTACCAGATGAACTTCGGTAAGTTTTTTTGCATCCTTTGTAACAGTAGGATTTGAACCATAGTTTGCAATACCCATGTATTTTTCATTATTTATTTCAACCTCAACAGCATATACTCCATCCGGAATTTTTACAATATTTTCCGGATAATTAATATTTGCAGTTTTAAATCCTATTGTTCTTCCTAAATGTCGTCCTTGTACCACATCACCTTTTATATAAAATCTATACCCTAAAAGCAAATTTGCTGTATTAATATCACCCTCAATAAGTGCATTTCTTATTGAAGTTGAACTTACAATTTTGTCTTCAAATTTTATTGAATTTACTCTAAAGTATTCATATCCATATTCATTTTTCATTAAGTCAATGTAATCAGCACTTCCGGTTCTGTTATTTCCAAAAAAATGATTATCACCTGTTGTAATTGCTTTCGGTTTAAAATTTTCGACAAGCATCTTTAAATAATCGGAAGCTGTCATTCGAGCTAAAGTTTCGTCAAAATTTATTATATAAAGATAGTCTACACCCAATTCTTCAATTTTTTGTATTTTTTCTCTTGTAGTTAAAATATATTGAGCAGGTTTGTTTTTAAGAATAACGGCAGGTGCATCTCTAAAAGTTATTAATGCAGATTTAAAACCGTTATTTTTAGCAAATTGTACACCTGTTCTTATAACTTCTCTATGACCCGTATGAAGTCCGTCAAAAAAGCCTAATATTAGTGAAAGGTTATCTGTTTTTTGTTGTTTTAAATCGTTTAAAATTTCCATAAATTTATTATATTATAAATTTTGCAAAAATTCTGCATGACAAAATTTTTTCGTGATAGAATTATTTTAAGGAACAAGCACATGAGAATATTCGAGGTTAAGAACAACCTGGTAAAGATTTTTTATGAAACAAGCGACAACTTGTTTCTGTCGGGCTTTGTAATGATTAAAGACAGCAGAGAATCCTATATAGGACAAATTATGCATCTTGAATCAAGCAAGCACGGTAATGTTGCTATTGCAAAAATTATATTTAATGTAACTGAAGACGGAGTTATTACAACATATTCAGGAACAATTCCTGCAATAAACAGTGCTATTTCCAATATTAATTCAATAGATTTTTTAAAACTTATACAAGGTCAAAACCCTATACTTATAGGTGAATTTATAGAAAAAGATTTGCTTGTTTCACTGGATAAAAGTTTACTTGAAAATAAACTTGTTATTTGTTCCGAAAATCAAGAAAATTCAGATTTGATGATTAAAACTCTTAATCGTCAAATTAAAAATTACGGTAAAAAAACTGTCATTATTGACACAGAAGGTCAAAGTATTTTTGACAAAAATTCACTGTCAATGAGTGAAGATTTTAGATTACCGATAAATAATCAAATAATAAATTACATCTATGAAAACGGACTTGAATATAAGAGTGCAAGAAGTAAAGCCATTATGCAGGAAACTTTTTTAGAAATAAACTATTATCTTTCAAGTCTTGAAGAACCATATATTCCTGTAAATAAATTTATTGATATTCTTGAAAAGCAGTATAACAAATCAAAACTGCCGGAGCTTGTTCTTTTAAAAAATGCCCTTGTTAAATTTAATGATGCCGGAATTTTTGCACGAAATATTATGGAATATAAAAACTTGTTTGATTCTTTATTAAACAATCAAACAACTGTTTTAGATGTTTCTCTTGTTGATGAAACAATCCAAAGGGAAGTTATTTCTTATGTTTATAATTTAGTAAATGAAATATCTGATGATTATTATGTATTCATAAAATTGAACAACGGAAATTCTGACAAAAAACTTTTAAAACAAATATTTTCAACAAAAAATATATATACAATAATAACTTGTTCCTATACATACAAATACCTCACAGAATTAAAGAAAATAGCAAAAGATTTAATTCTGTTTACACCACTAATGCAGCAACAGGATTTTGCAAGTTACAACACTTTTTTGACAACTTTAGGCAGAACAGAGTTTGTTGTTTATGGTCAAGCCACTCAATTTATGCCGCTTATAGTTAAACTTTCCGAGCGTGCAAAAATTATGAGTGTTGCACCTCAAACAACACTTACTCCTGAAGATGCTCAAAGATTGGTTCAAAAGCAATTGCGAGAACAACAACAAAAATATCAGGCAGAAAAAATGCAGCAAGAAGCATATCAACAGCAGCAGCAAATGTCGCAACAAATGCTTCAACAACAGATGTCGCAAATGGTATATCCTCAAATGATGCCAATGCAGACACCACCGCAATTTTTCTATCCGCAACAGCCTCCTGTGTATCCTACACCTCAAGCGTTTGCACCAAATCCGTATATGAATATGCAACCTCCATATATGCCTCAACAATATATGCCACAAACACAGCAGTCTTATATGCAGCAGCCGTTTGCAACTCAACCTATACAACCGCAGACTCAAAATGTTATGCAGCAGCCTGCACAAAACGTTGTGCAACAGGCAGGCCCTCAAGCACCAAGTGAAGCTGCACCTCAAATATTTAAATCAATAGAACCTCAACAAATGCCTGTTGAAGAAAATGTTGTACCAAAACAACAATCTGAAATTATTGATGTTGGTGATATTCAACCTTCTGAACAGTTGACGGAAGAAGATTTGGATATGATTCAAGATGTTGATATGTATGAAAATTCTACTTCTGAAATAATAGAAGATGAACAATATCAAGATAATCCTGCTCAAGAAGAAGACGATTCTTATTTAGATGATATTCAACCTGACGAAGAAGATATCGTTACACAACAAGAAGAAAATGAAAATAACGCAGAAGCTATTGTTGAAGAAGAACCGCAAGATATAAAAACAAAATATAATATAACGGAAGAAAGTTTAAAAGAACCTGAAACAGTACCTGTTTACCCGGCAAATACAGGTGCAAGAACAGATGTAACATTTGAAAAAGGTGATTTAGTAATTCATGATACTTTTGGGAACGGTCGAGTAGAAAAAATTATAAATTACGGAAGTAAAAAACTTTGTTCGGTATATTTTGAAGGTGTTGGCAGACGATTATTAGACCCTTCACTTTCCGAAATCAAAAAGGCAAATTAATACATGCAATTAAAAAGAGATAAAATTAAATTTTATAAAAATATGGCAAAGTTTATAGAACTTGCGATTTGGAGTTTAATTGTTATCTTGGTAGTTTGTGTTTTTGTTGGATACAATACATACAGTCAAAGAAATTATGCACGTTATCAGATATTTATGCAGGATGTTGACGGTATAATTGTAGGTTCTCCTGTTAGAATGTTGGGTATAACGGTTGGATATGTAAAGCATATAAAAGTTATTAATGATATGGTGTATGTTGATTTTATAATAAACCAAAAAGGTATTGAAATACCGAAAGGTTCAAAAGTAACGGTAGAATTTTCCGGACTTGGAGGTTCAAAATCTTTGGAAATATATACACCAAAAGAGAAATATGATGCTAATCAACCTGCATTAACCGTTCAACAGCCGAGAAGAATAGGTGCATCCGTAAAATTGCTATATCACATGTTCAAAAAAATAGGTGATATTATTTATCGCTGTACTTATTTTTCAGATAAATTGGAATTTGATAAAATTAAAACAAAACACAGTACAAATAATTCTAAAAAAGATTTTTTGGATGAAGCAAATATATGGTTGGATAAAATGAATAATAGAAAATGAGGTGAAGATAATGAACAAAGATTTAGTAAGAGTAATTGAAAATCCTGTAATTTTTCAAAATCTATGCACAATGCGTAATAAAAATACAGATAGTCAAGGTGTCAGAATAGCAACCAGAAAAATTACAAGAGTATTGTTATACGAAGCGGCAAAAAACTTACCGCTTGTTGAAAAAGAAATTGAAACACCAATAACAACAGCAAAATTCAAAACAATAGAAGACGATATTAATATAATAATATCGCCAATTTTGCGTGCAGGTTTAATTTTTACCGATGAAGCAATAGATATTCTTCCACAAGCATGCATAAGACATATTGGTATGTATAGAGATGAAAAAACTCTAAAACCTGTATGGTATTATAACAAAGTACCTATGGAAGCTCCAAATCCTGAAAAGTTTTATATCTATATTACAGACCCAATGCTTGCAACAGGTAACTCTCTAATTGAAGCTATAAGACTTTATGCGAATAAAAACATTCCTATTTCACATATAAAATGTATATGTATTATTGCTGCTCCTGAGGGTATTGAAAATATACAAAAAGAATTTCCGGGAGTTGAAATAATCACAGCGTCAATAGATGAAGGTTTAAATGAAAAAGGCTACATCATGCCGGGTATGGGTGATGCAGGCGACAGAATTTTTAATACATAATAGTAACAAGAAATCGGCTTTTTAAAGCCGATTTCTTTGTTTTTTTATTTACAAGTTGTTTTTCCGCCAAATTTTAAGTCATTACATTTTAAATAATCCATGTTATCATATTGAATTACCCAAGCAGTACAATTATTTTCTGTAACAGAAGTATTATCTGCTGCCCCTTGTCCATCAGGATAAACACCTTCGTTATCAGAATGATAAAATTTAAATATATCATGACAGACTTGATTTTTTCCCTTGTTATTACCATCCAAGTCAACCCATATAGTCATAGTATCGTGAATATGTATAAGAGCACCATCTGCTAATACAAAACTATTACTACCATCCGAACTTTGACTACCAAATGAGCTTGTACCATTATTTTTTGGCATTGCACAACTTGTGTTTGAAACTGTACACATTTTTGAATATTTTAAAAAATCAGATAATCTATTTGCTACATGTTTACCACCACTTTTCCAAGTTTGTCTAGGACCATATATTGCAGTAGCACGACCATAGGCATCCTCTAAATTTTGTTGTATTTTTTTTAACTTAGCAACTTTTTCTTTGTTACCTGTTGATTGATTTAAGTTTG
>DFEL01000130.1 GCA_002369055.1 Cyanobacteria bacterium UBA3803 | reverse complement strand
AAGCAGGTTTGAAAGAAGCAATGGACAGACGTGGCATGAAATATGACATAAACGAAGGCGACGGAGCATTTTATGGTCCAAAAATTGACTTCAAAGTTAAAGATGCAATCGGCAGAACTTGGCAATGTGCAACAATTCAATTAGACTTTAATTTACCTGAAAGATTTGACATTAAATATCAGGATAAAGACGGACAATTAAAAACACCTGTAATGCTTCACCGTGTAATATTTGGTTCAATGGAACGTTTCCACGGTATTTTAATTGAACACTTTGCAGGTGCTTTTCCTACTTGGCTTGCACCTACACAAGTTTCTGTCGTTCCTATTTCAAATGAAAAGCATGCTGATTTTGCGGAAAAAGTTTATAAAAAACTTCGTGATAACGGTATAAGAGCATTACTTGATGACCGTTCAGAAAGCATGAATTACAGAATAAGAGAAAACTTGCAGGATAAAAAGGTTCCTTATGTTGTAGTGGTAGGTGATAAAGAACAAGAATCAAATTCTGTTGCCGTAAGACAAAGAGGTGTTGGTCAAATCGGTACTAAATCCGTGGATGAATTTGTTGATATGATTATGGATGAAATTAAAACCAGAAAATGCTAATCAATGGTTCTGTTTCCTCAAATAAAACTCAAATATTAATTGAAGAATATGCCCGACTGATAAACTCGGGCATTTCTTCAAATGAAATTCTTGTGCTTGTAAATAATTCTTCAGCAAAAGAAAATTTTATAAATAGTGTTTTGCCGCTATTTAATGTTTCTTGCATTGAAAAGCTGCAAATATATTCATTTTTTGGACTGGTTTATAACACTGTTATTGATAATTGGGCATGTTTGGAAAATATGCTAAAAAGCGGTAAAACTGCTATTATCCCAAATATGATTGGTTTGGAAATTTCGCAGTTTTTATTAAAGGATATAATTAAAGATGTAAAATTTGAAGGTTATAATTCTAAAAAATCATTATTACAGCAGCTTTTTAGACGCTATTCATTAATTATTCAAAATAACTTAACTGATGAAGATGTAAAATGGCGTTCTGAAAAAGTTTTGAAAGAAGGTTTTTCAGAGGATACTCAAAAAGCTATAAAATCATTACTTTCAAAAACCTTGAATTTAAGAAGTTTTGATTATTTAAGACAAACACTTTTGTTTAATTATTTATATAAAAATACAGATATTTTTAATAGAATAAAATATGTATTGGTTGATGATGCTGATGAAATAACTCCTGTTTGTTATGATTTTTTGTCATACTTAAAACCTCAATTAACAAGATTTTTTGTTGCATGTGATGATTATGGCTCGAGTAGAACAGGATATTTAAGTGCCGATAAAAATATTTATAAAAAGTTTGAAAATTTAATTAATGAAAAACCTCAAGTTTTGCAAAATACGTCAAAATTATCTGTTGATGCACAAAATTTATATGAAAATATACAACTTGGTAAAAATTCAAACTTAAAATATTTTTCTTGTATTTCACCTTCAAAACGTGCTTCTATGATTGATTTGGCTATTCTAAGAGTAAAAGATATTTTACAAAAAGGTTTTTACCCGTCTGATATTGCAATTGTTACACCAATAATTGATGACATGCTCAAATTTTCTTTAAGAGAAAATGTTAAAAATGCAAATTTGTTGTTTCTGTCAGGCAATGAAAAATTAATTCAAAATCCTTATGTTCATTCAGCTTTAACTATTTTAAAATTAAATACTGATTTAAAAAATAATCTTACAGAATACGATTTGAGGATAATCTTATCAGATATTTTAGAAATTCCAATAAGGCATTGTAAAGCAATATTAGAGCAGTTTTCCAAAAACAAAAAACTTATTGATTATGAATTTAATCATTCTGATTACACAGAAAAATATTCAAAATTCAAATTTCTTGTAGAAGCACTTAAAAATAGTAATTTAAGACTATCAGAACAAGTTTATAAAATATATAATGAAATTTTTGATTTTCGTATGGCAACAAAAAATGAAATAAACAAATTTTCATTTTTTATAAAAGAATTACAAGATTTTGAAGATGTTTTTGGTACAGGCTTGGATAAAGTAAATGTAATTTTGCAGATAGAAAATTCGGTTATTGCCGAAAATCCTTATTCAACAATGGAAATAGGAGAAACAGATTTAATCATAGCAACTCCTCAAAAAATTATAGATAATCAAATAAAAACAAAATTTCAATTATGGCTAGATGTATCATCTTCCGAATGGGTTAAAAGTGATACAGGGCCTCTTTATAATGCTTGGGTATTTCAAGCGGATTGGAATAAAGACAAATATACAATAGAAGATGATATTACGCTTGCAAGACAAAAAACGGCAAGAGTTTTAAGAAAATTAACTCTTTGTACAAAGGAGTATATATACACATATTCAAGTCTTTTTGATGGTTCGGGTATAGAAAATTTTGGCGGAATAGAACAATATTTAAAGCAGAATGAAGAACAAAGTAAATCGACTTCGTTTAAATTTACACCCCGCAATGACCAAAAACCTGTTTTAGAGTATAAAGGCGGAAAAATGGCAATTTCGGCTGTTCCGGGAGCGGGGAAAACCACAATTTTACTTGCTTTAATTATAAAACTTTTAAATGAAGGTATAAATCCTGAAAATATATTTGTTTTAACTTACATGGAATCTGCAGCAAGAAACTTTAGAGAAAGAATTAAAAGTATAAATACCGAAAATTCAAAATTGCCAAATATAAGTACAATTCATGGTTTGGCACTTAGAATTTTAAAGGATAATTCCAATTTTGAACGTCTTGGTTTTTCATCAGATTTTGAAATTTGTGATGATTCTCAAAGAGGGGGGATTGTACAAAGAGTCGCAAAAGAATTAAAATTAAGTAAGTACGAAATTGAAGATTATGATAGGGCAATATCTGTTTTTAAACTCGGGGGCGGTGTTTTACCAAAGGAAAATGGAAATTTAAAAATTAAGAAATTTATAGATTTTTATAATAAGTATCAAAGCGAATTGATTGCACAAAATCTTATAGATTATGATGATATGCTGTTATCATCCGTAAAATTGTTAAAAGAAAATGAAGATATATTGAATCATTATCAGGATATATGTAAATATATAATAGAAGATGAAGCACAAGATTCATCTTCTATTCAGCAACAATTAATCGGACTTTTAAGTTCAAAAAACAAAAATTTAATTCGTTGCGGTGATATAAATCAAGCAATTACAACAACTTTTTCAAATGCGGATACGGATGGATTTAGAAAATTTATAAAAGAAAGTCAAAGTGTTGAAATGGACTGCTCTCAACGTTGTTGTCACGATGTTTGGAAGCTTGCAAATAATCTGATAATAATGGCAGAAAAGAAAGAAGAATATAAAAATGCTTTTTACAGAATTTTTATGAAGCCTGTTGAATCTAAAAATCCAATATCTGAAAAGGCTGTGAAATCTTTTATCTTTGAAAACGGTTTTGCAGAAAAAAATTATATTATAAAACAAATAAAAGATATTCTGACAAAAAATCCAAAAGCGACAATAGGTATTCTTTTACGCAGTAATTATCAGGTAGGAAACTGGCTTTCTTTTGTTACAAATTCAGGATTTAAAAGCATTTCACGTTCAGAGTGTTTGGCTCAAAAAAATGTGTACAGAACAATTTATGCGGTTTTGAAAATGATAGAATCTCCTTTTGATAATGAGGTTATTGCAAGTTCGTACGAAATTCTTGCCGAAAATGGTTTTTATAAACCTCGTTTGCAAGTAGAAATAAGAAATCTTGAACAACCTTTTGTTTTATCAGATGTTGATGAAATGAATATTGATTTGGCAACTTACTACTGGGATGTAGTATATTGGCTAAGCTTTTCTTATGTTCCAATAGAAGAACTTGCAGTAAAAATAGGACTAAATTACCACAAAAGCGACATTGAAAAATCAAATGTATATTTGATTTCAACGCTTATTAAAAGGCTATCATCTTCAAATAAAGATTTTACAAGCATTTTAGAAAAACTGGATGCTCTTGCAAAACGACCAAATTTAAGTGGTTTTAAATTTTTCTCCGAAGAAGATGAATCAGACAGAGAATTTTTAGAAGGTAAAATTCAAGTAATGACGTATCATAAATCAAAGGGTGATGAGTTTGATTATGTTTTTATTCCGGAATTAACGGAAAAATCACTTCCATTTGATATAAAACAGATGGAATTAAAGAAAAACTCTGATTTTATAGAACAAATAAGACAATTAAATCCGTGTTACAAGTGCAAATCAGAAACTGACTTGAAAAAAGAACAGATAGCAGAAAATTTGCGATTGTTATATGTTGCAATTACAAGGGCAAAGATGCAAATAACCTTTACTGTTGCAAAAGAAACAAAAACTTATGGTAAAGTTCAACAACAAACTCCGAATATAATTTTTGAAAAATTGTTGAAAGGAGTATCAAAATGATAATATCTCCTGCAATGTTGAAAACTTTTGAAGAATGTCCGCAAAAATTTGTTTATATTTATTCGGATAAAATTAATCTACCTCAAAACAAATATATTTATGCAAAAGGTAAAAATATTCATGCTATGGCAAATTATTATTTGAAAGGCTATGATATTTCTAAATTTGAAAACTCGTTGACCAATGAAGAACAAAATATTTGGAATTATTTAAAAAATATAAAATATTTTAAATATGAAGTTGTAAGTAGTGAGTATCAATTATCTTGCAAACTTGAAAACAATTGGGTCGGCGGTCGTCTTGATGCTTTAGTAAAAAATAATGATGACTATTATATTTTAGATTACAAAACGGGTGCAATTCCGCAAAATCCTGAATATGACTATCAAACAATGGTATATTTGCTTTGTGCGGATAAAATTATAAAAAAATATGATTCATTGACATTTATATATATAGATTTGAAAAATAATAAAGAAAAATCTATAAAATTTTCGGAAAATTTAAAATTAATATACAAAGAAAAATTGAAAAAAATATTAAACGAAATAAATACAATACAAATTTTACCTAAAAAAGTGTTAAAAAATAATAAGTGTAACTGTGACTATTATTGCATTTGCAAGAAAAATTGATATAATAAAAATGTTACTAGAGTAGTATACTTTATGTTACAAAAGTTAATAAAATGTCTAAAAATAAGCAATTTTCATGCTTTTAGGGACTTTTTAAATATGTGTAGGTACATAAGTTAGATTTATTAGTGTAAGGAAATGGCAAATTACGTATCATCAATAATATCTTTAGTTGGTAACTATCAAAAGGCTAAAGATGGAAATATTTTAAGACATGCTTCGACAGTTGGTCATGCGTCAAAATTGATAACAAAACTTGCATCAGGTCAAGGAACTGAAGCAACAACGAAACTTTGTTCAACAATAGTTGATACATTTGATAATGTTACAAAAGGAAGTAAAATAGGTCAGGCTGTAAGAACAGGTGTTAAACTTTGCAGAAATACAGACCCTATTTCAGGTATTTGTGCAGGTATAAGAGTTTTGAAATCTGAAACTCCTGCAAGAGCTTTGTTAGAAGAAGGTAGTGATTTTGCAGGCATGTTGATTGTAGAAGGTGCAATGATTAAGCATGCCAAAAGCATAGCAAATATACAAGGTATAAAACAAGCAAATGATGCAATGGTTAAGTTCTGCAATGCAAAAGGCGGGCCATTTAAAGTTATACCTGCAATAGTTTACGGTGTTGCATTTACAGCAGGTTCAATGTTAGGGTCAGCAGCATTCAGAAAAGCAGGAAGTTGGGTAGCAGATAAGTTAGGACTTGCAAAATCAGATCCGCCTGACAATCACAAAAACTCAAACGGCGAATATCAAAAATATTATTTCGGATAGAAAAAGGTTAAATCAATAAAATGTCATCAAATTATATATCAGAGTCAATATCATTAGTAAGAAATTTAAAGAAAGCCGCTAAAGGTGATAAATTAGCAACTTTCTGTGCAGTAGGTAATGCGGTTAAGGTTACTGAAAAACTTGCTAAGATTGATAATGGTTGGGGTACAGCAGCAAAAGGTGTTGTTGATTCATTTACAAAAGCCTCAGAAAACAGCGACTCTTTAAAGAATGTTAATTTGTTTGTTAATGTTGCAAGACAAGGTGACGAAATCGGAATGTGCAAATCAGCAGTTCAAGTTTTCCAATCAAGTTCACCATTAAGAAAAGGTATTGAAGAAACTTTAGGCTGGGGTGCTAAATTTGCAGCAAAACATTTTATGTTACATACTGCTCCGGAAATTGTTAAAAATACAAAATGTTTAAATTCAGTTGCTCAAAAAGTTGGTGATTTTTCTAAAAATACAAAAGGCATGGGACAATTACCTGCATTGATTGTTGGTGTAGGATATTCATTAGCAACAATTTACGCACCTAAATATGCAAGAAAAGCAGGTGGCTGGATTTGTGATAAATTAGGCATTAAGCCATACGAAGAAGATAAAAAACAAGCATAATTAACTTTTTAACTGTTTTGATTTATAATACTGTCGAGGATAGTTATAAATCATGAAAAAGGTCGGAATTGTAATAGTTTGTTTATTTATGCTGGTTTTTATTCAGCCGGTTTTGGCTCATGACATAAAAATCGGTTTGATAACAAATGTATCTTCTTTACGTTTAGGAACATCGACTTATGCTCCAGTAATAAACTCAAGAACAAATAAAACAATATACATGCTTGACCCGATGCGTAATTATGAATTTCGTGCGGATAGCAATAATATATTAATAAAAATAGGTGGAAAATATTACAGTTTAGATACGGACGAAATAGCGGTACGACCTGCTTATGACGGGTATGTAAGTGCAAAAAGCAAGTGGTATAGAGGTATTTTTATTGTTAAAAATATAAATGGTGCATTGGTTTTAATAAATAAACTTGATATGGAAGATTATTTGAGAGGTGTAGTTCCTTCGGAAATGCCTTCAAGTTGGGCTTTTGAAGCACATAAGGCACAAGCGGTTGCAGCAAGAAGTTATGCTTATGCAAACTTAGGAAAACGTGGTAAATACGGATATGATTTAAAAGATACACCTGAAGACCAGGCATATAACGGTGCTTCTGCCGAAACAGATAATACTGATCAGGCGGTAAAAGATACAGAAGGTATAGTAATTTTATATGATGCAAAAATAATTCCGGCATATTACTCGGCATCAGCAGGGGGACAAACAGTTACAGCAGGGCAAGTTTGGAGTAGAGATTTACCTTATGTAAGGTCTGTACCATCCTTTGACGGAAATGTAAAAAAGAACGGTCATGGTGTCGGTATGTCACAACATGGTGCCAACAACCTTGCAAAACAAGGATATTATGGTTATCAGATTTTGCAATATTTTTATAAAAATATTACTTTTGCCAGAATAAGATAAATTTTATATTAATAAAATGTCAAAACTCGCTAATTGTAAAGATTTTTAAATAAAAAATACGTTACAATGCTTGTAAAAATTGCTTTTATGTGTATAATGGGATTTGTAATAAGCGTCTTGTATGGATTACGGGCATGTAATTAAGCAGGATGCAAGTATAGTTCATAATTTACAGGAAAGGGGTTTAAAATGAACAAAGAAGAATTAGTAAAAGAAGTTTCAAAAAAAGCAAAAGTTTCTCAAAAAGCAGCA
>DFEL01000079.1 GCA_002369055.1 Cyanobacteria bacterium UBA3803 | reverse complement strand
TGTAGAGGTGGGTCTAATAAACGAATTGTCATAGGTAATTCGCCTAAGCCTTTGAACATTGCATAGAAGTCATTATATTGCATTGGTAACAATTTGTCTAAAGCTTCTTTTCTGGCTTCCGGAGTACCTGCAATAATCATTTTTTGTACCCAAGGTAATCTTTCAGGATCCATGAACATGTGTTCTGTTCTGCAAAGACCAACACCTTCAGCACCGAATTTCTTAGCATTTTCGATATCTTTTGGAGTATCAGCATTTGCTTCAACTGTTAATTGTTTAATTTCATTAACCCATCCGAAGAAAGTTTCGAAATCTTGGTCAATACCTGCTTCAACTAATTCGATAGCACCTTCCATAACATCACCTGTACCACCGTCTAAAGAAATGATGTCGTCTTTGTGGAATACTGTACCGTCTGAGCAAGTAATTGTTTCGTTTGCCAAATCAATTTTCAAATCTTCACAACCTGAAACGCATGGTTTACCCATACCTTTTGCAACTACTGCTGCGTGTGATGTAGCACCGCCTCTTAGTGTTAATACACCTTGAGCAACAGCCATACCGTGAATATCATCAGGACAAGTTTCAATTCTTACTAAGATAACTTTTTCGCCTGCTGCACCACGTTGTGCTGCTTCTTCAGTATCAAATACAATTTTACCTACTGCTGCACCTGGAGATGCGTTTACACCCTTTGATACTTTGTGAGAATGTTTAACTGCTGCAGGATTGAAACAAGGTAACAATACTTGGTAAACTGAATATGGGTCTACTTGTTTGATTGCTTGTTCTTTTGTTACGATACCTTCATTGTATAAATCTACTGCAATTTTAATAGCAGCTTTTGCTGTTCTTTTACCGTTACGAGTTTGAAGAATCCATAATTTACCTCTTTCGATTGTAAATTCCATATCTTGAACATCGTGGTAACCTTTTTCTAATTGTTTTGCGATGTTTACGTATTGTTGGTAAATTTCAGGCATATCAGTTTCCAATTCAGCAATTTGTTTTGGAGTTCTGATACCTGCAACTACGTCTTCACCTTGAGCATTTACAAGATATTCACCATAGAATTTGTTTTCACCTGTTGCAGGGTTACGAGTGAATGAAACACCTGTTGCACAATCGTTACCCATGTTACCGAATACCATTGTTTGTACGTTAACTGCTGTACCGTAGTTGTGGTCAATTTTGTTCATGTTTCTGTAAGCAACTGCACGAGGAATATTCCAAGAACGGAATACTGCTTCAATTGCTTCTTGTAATTGAACATAAGGGTCTTGAGGGAATTCTTTACCTGTAACTTCTTTAATTACATTTTTGTATACAGGAATTAAAGATTTCCAGCCTTCTGCTGAAATTTCAGTATCTGAAGTTACACCTTCTTTTTCTTTCAATTTTTGAACTTCTGATTCAAAATATTTTTGTCTGTCCATTTCCCAAGCTACTGAACCAAACATAGTTAAGAAACGTCTGTATGAATCATAGCAGAATCTAGGGTTGTTAGTTAATTTAACCATAGCTTCAACTGTTTCATCGTTTAGACCTAAGTTTAAGATAGTTTCCATCATGCCAGGCATTGAAACTCTTGCACCTGAACGAACAGAAACTAATAATGGATTTGTTGTATCTCCAAATTTTTTACCTGCTTTTTCTTCAACATCTTTTAAAGCATATTTTACTTCAGCCATTAAGTTTTCAGGCATTTTGTTGCCGTGGTTAATGTAATCCATACATGCTTCTGTTGTGATAGTTAATCCAGGTGGAACAGGTAAACCTAAGTTTGTCATTTCTGCCAAGTTAGCACCTTTACCGCCTAATAGCTCACGCATATTTGCGTTACCTTCTCTAAAGAGCCATACACGTTTTTCTGACATTGTTTTTCTTCTCCTTTTCAAATAACAATTTTGTCGTACTATTTCATACTAAAAACATAGCAAAAACACAAAAAAAAAACAACAAAATCTGTATTCTTTATATTATTTTAATTTGAAAATTTTAAATGTATAAATGTTATCAATTCTCTTTACTAAATTGTAATTATCATAAATACAACTACAAAACATTCTTAAATCATCTTGAGTTTTATTTTCAATATTATAATTATCACAAAACATTTTATCTAAGCCATATTCATCCATTACCCTTGGTGTTATAACAATATAATCAATTTTGGCATTTTGAAAATCTTTAATAATTTTTTTCACACCAAAAGCTTCCATGTGCGGAGGTAATATTGAATAATATTTATATAATTTCATATCTCTATCTGTAATATAATTTATAAAAACACCTTCAGGTAAAACTATTAAGCTTTGTCTTTTTGATACATTATTTTTAATATAAATCAAAAGTTCACTAATACTTTTTTCAGCTATTGGATTCATAAAAAATTCCGATTTTAAAGTTTTAATCGTTGCTGTTCTTAAACTAAAATCCTCATATGTATGATATAAAGCTGTTGTAGAAAGAATAAGTATAAAGACAAAAATAAAATCTACGGATTTTAAAATATTATATTTTGAAATATATTTTTTTATAAAATATACAACTGCAATAAACGGTAAAATAAATGAAAAAGTCCCATATATTTTTATATCAAGAATAAATGCCGTTTTAACAATTGATATTAAACTTGCAAACAACAATATTAAATAAATATTATTTTTAAAGTTAAAAGATTTAAATTTAAAATTTTTAATAAAAT
>DFEL01000122.1:5808-7461 GCA_002369055.1 Cyanobacteria bacterium UBA3803 | reverse complement strand
GATAAAAATCTTTTGCTTTATAAAAATAAACACTGGATAAAAAATTTATACTTATAAATGTTTCATCTCTAAGATCTTTTGACCTAATATCAACCATATCAATCCTATAAGGATGTCGCAAAGCATTAATTTCATCAACATATGAAGTTAGAGTTTGCACATCATAAGTACCTTCAACCAGCATATCTAAATCTGATGCAATTCTGGACTTTCCCATAACTCTTGAGCCAAAAATTCTGACAACTTTTATTTCAGGTTTACTTTTAAAAAAATTAATCAACAAATTATAAGTATAATCATCAAGCCCAAATTTACTCATTTTTCTCACTCATTTTATTTTTAAAATACACATTCAAATCTTCAAAAACAGGTATATATTTCTCTTTTATCACAGAAAAAGCATTCTCGTTAAATGAAATAATATTTTTATTCCATTCATTTATATCAAAAAATATATCTACCCATGCCTGACCATTTTCAATAATTTCTGTATAAAATGCCTCTTTAATGACTTCAAAATCTTTTGTTTGAAATATTCCCTGATAACGTAAATACCACCTTAAAGTTTTTATTGCACCATAAAATACAATTTTAAAAGAAAGCAAAAACTTCCTTCTGCTTTCTTCATCAAATTGATTATTATTTATTTTTTCTTCTGTATCTTTAACAGAATTTTTCAAATCTTCAAGGTAAGGACAAAAATTACCTTCATAACAAAACTGCCAGCGTATATTTTCATCAATACTCATATTATCTCCATGAAAAATGGGTACTTACGTACCCATTATACTATGAAAATAAATTAAATGATTTTTCTACATTTTCTCCAATTAGGCTCTTAACCGACTCAAATTCCGTTTTTAAAGCACTATGCTCAGTATCAAGATTTTTTAACTCATTATCAAGTTTCTTTTCTTTTTTGTTTATTTTTGCCGTTTCAGCATTATATTCTGCTTCAGCCCTTGCTATATCAGCCTTATCAGCAGATGCAGAAACAACCATAGTTGTAGATGATATAGATGTTTGTTTATAGCTACCATCAGAATCTTTTTTACCCAAGAACCAACCGCCGGTTTCCAACTGATATTGTAAATAATCAGGGGAATTTAATGCTAATTGACTGTATGCTTCATAACCCGAAGAACTCATCTGATTGTACAAATTAGTATAGTATGCCTCATTGCCAACAGAAGATTCCGTTGTTGCACCGGCTTGTGCCTCGTTTAATGCCTGAACCGCAGTATCATAAATGTTTCTTGCTTTATCAAGTCTATTCAACAACTGCTGATAATTTGCAGTGATACTAGCTTTTTCAGAAGTACTATAAACATCATGAGTTTCATAATGACCTGTAGGTTGAGATGAACTATTTGACGTATCATTTGTACTGATACTACCCGCTGTATCATTTGTGTTAACACTGTTTGTTGTGTCAGTGCTGTTCACGCTGCCACCGCCACTACCAACAGAATCATTTACATTTACAGTAGGACTTGTAACGGTAGTCACACCGCCACCACCGCCTCCGCCGCCACCGCCGGAGTACGATTGGTCATCCATCATCATGAAAGCCCTTCTTGCAGGTGCATGACTTACACCGGATACACTGCCTGATGAATCATTTGTATTAACACTGCTTGCTGAATCATTTGT
>DFEL01000122.1:0-5736 GCA_002369055.1 Cyanobacteria bacterium UBA3803 | reverse complement strand
TGAATCATTTGTGCTAACACTGCCTGATGAATCGTTTGTATTAACACTACTTGTTGAATCATTTGTGCTAACACTGCCTGATGAATCATTTGTATTAACACTGCTTGTTGAATCATTTGTGCTAACAGAATCTTCAACCCAAACCTGCCTTGTTGGGAATTTTAAATTATTATTACTATCGACACTTAAATTATATTGATTTAAAAAGTTTTTCACATTATTTTCTGCGGTATGTAAATTTCTAACACTTTCATTATAATTACTTTGTGCTTCTGCAAGTGTTGCTGCAGTTTGAGGAACCGAAAGAGCACTCAAAAATTGTGATAAACTTCTCGATTTTTCAAACGCACTGGCAACAGTTGAAGAAACAACAACTTTTCCTTGTGCGGTTTGGAGATTATAACCTCCACTCATTTGTCCTTTTGGACTCATAATTGATGCGTATGTCAATTGACTTTGAGATTGATCAATAGGATTATTAACCATCAATCTTGTCTTATTTAAAGCATCAGAATATTTTGTAGCCACTTTTTCAGAATCATCTGCTAATCGTATTTTTTGATTGGAAATTTGTTGAGATTTAAATTCAATATCATTCATTCTTGAAGATATAAACAATAACCTTGCCTGCGATGCTGACATACCCATAAGCGTATCTCCTTATAAAAGTTCTTACTTGTCATGTATTTCGGCATTTTTTTAAATAACTTTAGGAAAAATAATAATAAATATGTGATATAACCCACTATTGCTTATTTTACAATGATTTTAACCATTTAAATCATCTTTACATATTGTTACATTACAATTACAGTAACCACAAAAAAAAGACCCGGTAAAACCAAGTCTTTTTTGTAGCATTTAAAATTAAATAACTATTTAACTTCAACAGTTGCACCGGCTGCTTCAAGTTGTTTCTTGATAGCTTCTGCTTCTTCTTTCTTAACGTTTTCTTTAACAGGTTTTGGTGCACCATCAACTAATTCTTTTGCTTCTTTCAAGCCTAAGCCTGTAATAGCACGAACTTCTTTTAATACAGCAATTTTGTTAGCACCTGCTGAAGCTAATACAACTGTTACTTCTGCATCTGCTGCTTCACCTGCATCTGCTGCTGCTGCCGGAGCTGCTGCTGCAACTGCTACAGGAGCTGCTGCTGATACGCCGAATTTTTCTTCCATAGCTTTTACTAATTCAGCTGCTTCTAATAATGTTAATTTTTCAATTGATTCTAAAATTGATTCTACGTTGCTCATTTTAATTTCCTTTCAATATAATTTTTGTATTTACTAACTAATTTTTGCAAGTTACCTTGCCATTACTGCACTATGCAGCCTTTTGATCTCTAACTGCTGCAACAGCACGAGTAAGTGATGCCATAACTGCATTGATAGAGCCAACGATACCTGATGCAGGTGAGTTGATGCTTCCAAGCATTTTTGCGTAAATTTCTTCTTTTGAAGGAAGATTTGCCAATGCTTTTGCTTCGTTAGCTGACAACAATTTGCCATCTAAAGCTGCTGCAACAATTTCGCCTTTTTTAGTATCTTTCATGAATTTTGATAAAACTTTAGCAGGACTAACAGGGTCATCAAATCCAAATGCAATCGCAACAGGTCCTTTTAAAGCATCTACAAGAACTTCGTATTCAGTACCTTTAACTGCAATTTTTGCAAGAGTATTTTTTGTAACCATGTAATCTGCACCGTTTTTTTGTAATTCACGACGAAGATTTGTAATTTCTTCTACGGTGAATCCACGGTATTCAGTAACAATTGCTACTTGAGCCTTATCAACATTTTCTTTAATCTTTGCGATTTTTTCTTCTTTAAAAGCTTTTGTTGACATGTTTTCTCCTTTTTAATTTTTATCGACCTTTTATTTTTTGTGCATACAAAAAAATTTTGCATACACAAAGCCGCAAAATTTCTATCAAAAACTATTTTAATTTTTAGTAATTGACCTCGGTTAGCGAACTTTAAGCCATTTGGCACTAACTGTCTGCGGTTTGTAAAACAATTTTATTTAAAACAAAATCCAAAATCAAGCACGATTTTAAAAAAGTTAATATTTTCTATTTATTTAATTCGGCAAATTTTGCTTCCATTGTCGGATTATTTCTTGTTAATCGTTTTATACTCAAATCTTCCGCTTTGTTATTCGCAAGTCTTAAATTATTTTCTGAAGACAACAATGCTTCTTTTGTTTTTTGCAAATGGTCTATTGTTTTATCAATTTCTTCTATTGCCTTTTGAAATCTTTCGCTTGCAATACGGTAGTTTCTTGAAAATTTATCTTTAAAATCATTCATTTCCGCTTCAAAATTTGACACATCAATATTTTGAGCCTTTATTATTGCTAATTCTTTTTTATATTCGATTGAATTTAGTGCAGCATTTCTCAACAAAGTAATAATTGGTATAAAAAACTGTGGTCTTATAACGTACATTTTTGGGAATTTATGCGACATATCAACAATACCGGTATTATATAATTCATTATCAGCTTCTAATAATGATACCAAAACAGCATACTCACAGTTTTTTTCTCTGCGGTCTTTATCTAATTCTTTCAAAAAATCTTCATTTTTCTTTTTTGTCGCTGTTGTTTCAGATTCATTTTTCATTTCAAACATTATAGAAATAAACTCGTTTCCAAATTCATCATTATCTCGATATATAAAATCTCCTTTGCTGCCTTGTGCAGAGTCGTTATCTTTCTCAAAATATGCGTTCTGAAAACCTGTTGCTCGAAGTTTGTTAAATTCTGTTTCACAGTGCTGTTCAAGACTTTCTCCAACCATTTTTGTTGATAATCTCGCTTTAAAATCTTTATATCGTTCTAATTCTTCTTCTTTATATTTTAGTTGACTTTCATATTTATCTTTAAGCGTCTGTTCTTTTAATTGTGCTTCTTTTTCATTTAGCTCACGCTCTGCTTTTAGTTTTTGAATATTATTTTCTTTTTCTGTAATTTCAGCATTTTTTTCTGAAATAAGCTTATTTATTTCTATCTCTTTATCTTTATCGTATATAGCAAGTTTATTTTTCAAATCAACTATTTCCTTGTCTTTTGCAGATAAAGCCTCATTAATGGCAACTTGTTGTTCTGCCTTTTGCGTCGTAATATCAGATTCTAATTTTGCAATTTGAAAATCTTTTTTGCTTATTTCTTCATTATAATTTCTCTCAACTTCAAGTTTTGCCAATTGAATTGCATTATTTTTATCAGATTCAAATTGTGCTTCTCTTGATTCTATTTCTTTAGAAAATTCTTTATCTCTAACTTGTTTTACTATTGCGGCATATCCTGATTCATCAACCTGAAAAATCTCACCGCATTTTGGACATTTAATTTCCTGCATAGCACCTTCCCGTCACACAAACTATTTTTTGTTAATTATACTATATTCTGTTCCTTTTATATAACATTGTAAATTAAATTTTATAAATTTTAAAAAACTTGTCAATTTTTTAGCATTTTTACTTTTATTAACTATGTGTAGTTGTATTTTCAGGAATACTTATGACTAATAGTCACAACATAAACTCAAACAACAGAATAGATATAAGCAAAATAAAATCAGGAATTAAAGCCTCTGACTTAAATCTTGAAGGTGAAACTCTGAGTTTATTTAATCAGGCTGACAAAAATAAAAACGGTCGGTTAGATAGCAGTGAAGTATCTTTATTCAACAATTCCGCAAAGAATTATAATGAAAAACTTGCCTCAACCTCTCAAACATCAAGGAAATCGCTATTTCAAAATTTTTCTTTTAGCGAAAAAGATTTTCTGTTTGACCAAGCCTCAAAATCTTATTTAAGAAGCGGTATAGTTAAATCTGAAAAAATAGCCTTTGAGCGAATGAGTAAAGAAGAAAAAATAGCATTTTTACGCCAAAAAGGTCTATACAGAGAAAATACGCCATGCCCATCAGATAACACAAGAGTAGAAACTCATAATATACGAATGGCAAAAACGAAAGTTCGTATAGCACAGGAACAGGCTCACACAAAAAAAGTTGAAGCGGTAGAAAAAGAACTTGCCGTAGCATTTACTCCCGAGCAAAAAAAGACCATGAGAACTGTTGTTTCCCGCATGCAAAGCGATTATAAAGAGGCAAAAGCAAGTTTTGACAATCAAATGAAAAAAGACGGATGGGCTGCGGACACTGCCGACGCAATAGCACATATCTGGAATAATGATGTTATATGTATTACAGGCAACACTGCCAGCATGGTAAGAGGCGATTTAGCAATATACCAAAGACAAACAAAGGCTTTAAAAGACGGTATTCAGGACGGCAGTTTTGATAGAAAATTTAAAAATACTTTTGGAGTTCAATATAATCCAACAAACATAAAAAAATATGAAAAGGTAAAAAATGAATATGAGCAATTATTTGCTCAAAGTCATGCTTACGACGCATTTACAACAACATTAAAACCTAACATTGATGAAATAAAAAAACTTGAAAAGCAACTTCAGCACGAAAATAATGCAAGAGCAAGAGGTCAATCCGGGTATGAACTATCAAACACGGAAACATATTTAAACAGAGCAAAAGCAGCCTTCATTTGTAAAATGCAGGATATATCAGGGATTAAGCGAAAAGAACTTGAAGTACCTGATGTAAGACTTTATGGCGAATATATGAAGTTGTATAATGATGTCAGTGCTTCACTACTTCAAACAAAAGAAAAAACAACACCTCAACTCTCAGCAAAATCCGAACAAGTTACACAGGCAAGAAAAAGGGCTTACGGAACATCAAATAATATCATTGCAAGAGTAGAAAATTATAATTCGTCACAAGATTCCGGTGCAACTTGCGTAAAATTTGTTGCAGGAGTTGCTCTTAATGCACTTGGACCAACATCAGTTCTCGGCAGTTTAGTATATGGTGCAGCAACATCCGTTGCAATGGATGTAGCAGATGCAAGTACAAACGGTATAGATGGTGATTTTGACATAAAGAAAACAGCCTTGAATGCAACTTTTGGCGGTATATTTGGTGCAACTAATCAGGCAATTGTGAATAAATTCGCAGGTTCGGTATCTTCTTCCATATTAGGTTCAGCAACAGGTAAAACGGTTGCTAAAAATGTTGGAACACGTCTAACCGGATTTGTTGTAAAAGAAATTATAAGCAAAGAAGGTGTAAAACTTCCTGCGTATGGAGCAGAAGAAATTACAAAATCGGTTGTAAGAAGTATGGCTGGAGTTCAAACAACAGAAGACGGCACAGGACTAAGCCAAAAAGAACTCGAAAAAGCAATGGGCGTTGTATCTGAAGCAATGGTTTATCTTGCAGCAGCCAGAGATAATTGTAAATTACCTAAAAACACCTCTCAATCCGAAATGATTTCACTCCTAAACGAACATATAACAACTTCATTAAAAGATGATGTTCAGTTTAATAAATGGTTGACACAAAATAATCAAAAATTTCAACAAATGTTAAATCATATTGTCCAACAAGAATTACCTAAAACAAACGGACAATTGAAAGTTTCTGAGAAAAATTAATAGAACTTATATCTGATTGTCTTGTTTATTATGGAAGAAGTTAAATACACACCAAAAGAAGAATTTATGAATGCTTTTACTCATTCATTGGGTGCATTGTTTTCAATATATGCGATAGTAATGCTTGCTGTTGCGTCTAAAACACCAATGCAAACTGCTACTACAACAATTTTTCAACATTGTTTATACTTTTTCAATCATCTACACTGT
>DFEL01000051.1 GCA_002369055.1 Cyanobacteria bacterium UBA3803 | reverse complement strand
CAAGTCTAATTCTTTGTGCCTCTCCGCCTGACAATGTTCCTGCCATACGAGCCAAGTCCAAATAACCTAAACCTACATCTTGCAAAAATTTTAGTCTTGCTCTGATTTCATCTAAAATTTGCTTTGCAATTTGCAACTTATAATCGTTTAATTCTAAGTACAAAACGTCAACAAATGATATAGCATCATCAACAGACATTTTTGTAAAGTCATAAATATTCTTACTTCCTATGGTAACAGCAAGCGGAAAAGGCTTTAATCTCGCACCATTACAAGCAGTACAAGGCTTTGTAATCATATATTTTTCTATTTCTTCTTGCCAATAATCACCATTTGCATCGTGATATTTCTTTTCTAAATATGGAATAACACCCATATAATGAGTATATTGCGATTTATACCGCTGAGTTCCAAACTGTTTGACCGTAACTTTTACAATATCATCTGAACCATAAAGTATAATCTTCTGTTCTTCTTTCGAAAGCTCTTTAAACGGCTTTGTCCTGTCAATTGCAAAATTACTACAAACAGATTTTAAAAGATCTTCATAGTAATCAGTAGAAGATTTTGCCCAAGGATAAATAGCACCATCCGCTATTGATAAATTCTTATCAGGCACAACTAAATCTTCATCAACAATAAAATCAGCTCCAAGACCTGAACATCTTTCGCAAGCACCATAAGGACTATTAAAACTAAAATTTCTTGGTGTTAATTCATCAAAACTTAAACCACACTTTTCACAAGAAAATTTTTCAGAATACAAAATTTCTCTTTTTTCTTGAACTACATCTACTACAACTACACCATTTGATTTTTTTAATGCGGTTGAAATACTGTCTGTAAGCCGTGATTGAATATTATCTTTTATAACAAGTCTATCTATAACAACAGAAATATCGTGTTTTTTAGTTTTTGTAAGTTCAATTTCATCTTCATCAAGGTTAAATATATCACCGTCAACTTTTACTCTTACAAAACCTTCTTGTTGCAATTCTTTAAATAAACTTTGATATTCACCTTTCTTTCCTGATACAATTGGTGCCAATAACTGAATTTTAGTACCTTGTTCAAGTTTCAAAACAGAATTAACAATTTCATCAATAGTTTGAGGTTTAATTTCATCTCCACACTTAGGACAATGCGGAGTACCAATTCTTGCATACAAAAGTCTTAGAAAATCGTAAATTTCAGTAACTGTTCCGACAGTAGAACGAGGATTGTTGCTCGTTGATTTTTGATCAATAGAAATAGCAGGAGAAAGTCCGTCTATGCTTTCAACATTTGGCTTATCCATTTGACCCAAAAATTGTCTTGCATAAACAGATAAACTTTCTACGTAACGTCTTTGTCCTTCGGCAAAAATAGTATCAAATGCCAAAGAGCTTTTACCCGAACCTGAAACACCAGTAAAAACTATAAGTTTATCTTTTGGTATTTCAAGCGAAATATCTTTTAAATTATTCTCTTTTGCACCCTTAACTACAATTGAATCCTTCATAACAAAAGTATAGCATGTAAAATTTTTATGTAAAAATTCGTTAATAAATAGGCAATTTTTTTATATAATTGTATTTTAATAAATTGTGGAGGTGTGTGCTTGAAAATTCAAGGCAACAATAACGTAAATTTCGGCTGGAGCTGTGAAACACATAAGAAAATTATGTCAGCAGCAATAAAGGATATGCCCCAATTTGCAAAATATAAAGATACTCTTGAAGATTATGTTCAACGTCCTGATCACGACGATATAGGTTTTCTTGCAAATAAACACTTCTATTTTGGCGAAAAAATTAAAGAAGACGAGTTTACAAAAGAAAAATTTGAAAAAGACCCTGTTGAGCAATTTGTCGGTTTAGGAAACAGTCCCGTTTCAGGTGGATTGTTAAGTGCATTCAGTAAAATGTTTAAAACTCCGGGCAGTGGCGTAAGTTTTATGGACTTTAACGGACGCAATAACGCAAAAGCCGCATTTGAAGACCAAATTGAAATAATGGATAATGCTATTGAAGACGAAGATGATGATTTTGCAATTCAAAATGCAGCAAGAGCCTGCCACTTCCTTCAAGATATGGCTCAACCACAACATATTGAAGAAACTTCAGCATTTGGTAAAGCAATGGATTTGAAAATTCATAATGACTATGAAAACTATGCTGAACAAAATGCCGATTATTTTGTTGATAATTTGACATTAAAAGATAGAACTCCAAGAAAAGCAAAACAACTGTTTGCTGATACTTTCAGTACAACAAAAGCAAGAGGTAAAATAACTAGAGAAAACGAACCTCAATGGTCAGAAATTACGCAAAAACAATTTAACTTAGCAGTGCAAGCAACAAAAGAGTTTCTTCAAAATGTAAGTAACCAAATGGGGCTTGAAAACAGAAATATTGAAAATAAAACAGAACAAAAGTAAAGACTTGCTATAAAAGCAAGTCTTTTTTCTAACTCTCTCTTTTATTCTTTTATACTAATATAAATTTGTTCTACGCATTAAATCTGAAAGTTTAACATCTTTGCTGTTAATTGAAGCCATGTGTGCGGTTGCATTTTCTATCGTTTTTTGATTAGCCCTAAAACTTGATAGACCGACACGCATTGTATCTTCATTTTTTGCTGCAATAATTTCTTTAAATATATTTAATAGTCCCATAAGTAACCTCCCCTTTTTTATTTTAGTATATACGCACATATTTAGATTTTTATCATACAAAAATACTATATTCATAACGAATGGCATTATTTCGATTATGCTATAATTTTTTTATGCAAGAAAAGAATGAAAATTATAAAAAGGCAATTGAATTATGCGAAGGAAATTATACACACAATGACTTAATTGACTTCCTAAAAAATGGCAACGTTATAGAACGTCAATTTGCGGCACTGAATATAACCACTGTAAATTCAAAGACTGAAGCAAATATCTTAATGTCAAATCTTGTTGGTGTAGACGGGAAAATAAGAGAAGCCGCAGCATTAAAAATTGCTGAATTAACAAAAATTCATCCGGAAAAATTCTCTGATAAAGCCAATTATAAAATCTTATCCAATGCAACTA
>DFEL01000120.1 GCA_002369055.1 Cyanobacteria bacterium UBA3803 | reverse complement strand
TTTACTCATTATTTACTCACACCGGTCGCTTACTTTCCAATAATAGCAAGAAATTTTTTAGAGAGGTTTTTTGGGTAAAGTAAATTTTTAAATTTCTAATAAAATTTTATGACACATAACAACACAATGGTCGGAAGTCGTGTTCCAATCTTTTGACTTCAGAGTTAATGTTGTTGTGCCATGAATAATATATATATAAATATAAAAGATGTCGGAGACTTCGTCAGGCAAAGTGCAAATGTAATACGATTGGGGTTATTGTAA
Organism: Cyanobacteria bacterium UBA3803; assembly: GCA_002369055.1. Taxonomy (GTDB): domain Bacteria; phylum Cyanobacteriota; class Vampirovibrionia; order Gastranaerophilales; family Gastranaerophilaceae; genus UBA6984. The sequence goes on along the minus strand of DFEL01000120.1, from coordinate 15,516 downwards.
AAACAAAAGATTTTAAATGCGGTTTTTGGGAAGCTAAACTTGAAAACCCGACTGACTTTGAATTGAATATCTCTAAAACAGCCTTTGAACTTTTAGAAATGATGTATTCACCTAATATTTTATATAGGAGCGTTGGCATTTTATTAGAGGAGTTCAAAACGTGTTCAAACGAGCAATTAAATATGTTCGAGGATCAGGTTAAAAAAGAAAAAAGCGAACGGCTTGGTAAGGCTATCGATAGAATTGAGGAACGGTTCGGTCGTAATAAAATAAAGGTTTGTTTTACTAATAAAGACGTTCCAAAAAAACAGGGATTTATAACTTCACCATCACTAATCTACTAAACTGCAACCATATTGTCTAATTACTTCCTCAGAATCCAATCCGCTAATATTCCTACGCATAGCATTTGATATTAACTTTAATATACTTTTTGTTCTCTTTATAAAATATTCGTCAAAATTATTACTATAAATATCTTGTACAGATATTAAATGGGATTGTAAATTTAACGACAATTTTGATGAATCAATATTTTTTTCAATATTTTTTAAATATTCACTCGGAGCTTTACCACCAATCATTCTGTTAGATTTAGCACTCAATGGAGTTTTATTAACAATAGAGTTCCATTTCGGATTTTTTTTGTCTTCCTGTCCTAAATTTTCCTTCATACAATAATCTTTAGGGAATATATGGTGAATATCAATATTTTCATCAATAAAATAATTTAGATTCATTGCCTCACTTGAAATAAAATCCTGTGCTCCATTTTTCATTATAAGAGCCATAATTCCTTTATATGCTGCAGAGTTTCGGGTTTGTAATGAAAGTAATCTGCAAGGATCAAAATATGAACGATTTATTGTATCAGGAACATCGCCTGAATTACAAATCCAATTCATTAAACCTGTAATATCACGAGCATATCGAGTTTCATTTGCACCGCCATACATTTCACCAAATATACCGCACCAATACCACTGGGCAACTTTATCTTTTACATCGCTATAATGGAATTTATCGCCTAATGCTGCTATTACTGCACTCAACGGAATAAGTTGAGTGGAATATGGGATATCTCGATCACTATATATGCATAAGCCGTTCAAAAATTTTGCTGCTTCCAAGAATGCACGTTCTAAATTATCTGCATACTTTTTATAATCTGATAATTTTAATTCTAAAACATTTTTTCTCTTACAAAGAACTGAAATTTCAGAATCCTCTTGGTTAGCAAGATATTTTGTATATAAAGTCATTGCAGTTAAAAAATCAGTAGCAGAAACATTAGATAGAACTTGGGCTTTATGTTCTTTAAAATGGTTGATTCTGTTTTCCCAATCATCTCTTAAATTAAATCCATCTGATGCAAAAATTGCTGTTACTAATTCAAAAACTGTGAGGGCAACTCCACCCGTATTAACATTTTCAAACACCTGACAAACAGCTTCTTTGGGGGTATTTTTATTTAATGTTATAACGGGGATACGATAATATAAAATATTATATCTGACTTTTTGTTCAAATGCTTGCAAAATACTAAAATGTTTCATTAAATTATCTTTGTCAGTAGTCATATAGTAATTTTGATATTCGTTTCTCCATTTTGAAAAAGCCATCTCATCAAATATTATATTGGCAGGAATAAATTTTTGTTTACATTCTAATTCAGTAGTAGATAAATCAAGTTCAATGTTTTTACCGAAATTGCTTGTTCTTTGTTTATTCTCATTAACACTTATAACTGCATTATCCCAATCAATATGTTCTTTTATTATTTCATTAATATCAAAGTAATAAAATCTTTTAATTTTTTTATTTTGCTCGGTTTGAGTATTTACAGGCTTTTTTAAATACATTGCATTTAATATAGATGTAATCCTTTGTTGACCGTCAAGTACCAAATTAGAAGGTATTTTATCGGTAGCATCTGTTAAACCAGAAAATTGTCTATATTTAAAATTAATTTCTCCGCCGGTTTCAAGAAACATCACAGCACCAATAGGATAATTATTTGCCAAACTTACTATTAAGGATTTTATTCTATTGTCATCCCAAACCCAACTACGCTGAAAATCAGGTAACTGAATTGTACCATCGCATACTTCTTTAAGTACTTCATTTAACGCTCTTTCATTTGCTGTCATTATCTTGCACCCCTGTGAAATATATTAATTAATGTGTTAACCAATAAAAAAATAATATCATAAAAAAACTGCAAGTTTTTATAAATTGAATAGATAAAAATTTTATGATAATATCTACGACATAAGACAGGAGTGGCATTGATGTTGGTAGATTTTTTATGGAATGAAGGAACTGAAGAAGATTGGAATAATCAACTGCAACAATATACAAATCTTGTAAAACCTCAAAATTTAGAAATAGAAAAAGAATTAGATAATTTAGATACTGAAAAAATTAAAAATTTATCTGTAATGGATTTTTATAATTTCTTGCATGACAAATATTTCAAATGGAAATATACTGCACCTAATCGCCTAATTACAACAAGAAGAAGTTTAGAAAAGTATTTGCAAGATGATAATATTATTGAATTAGAAGAAATACATAGACTTATTTTTAGGTACAATTGTGAAAATATAAAAAGCTGTTTAAGGAATGCTCAACGAATTAGAGGATTAGGTATTGCCGGTGCATCAGGTTTATTATCATTATTATTTCCAAAATACTTTGGAACTGTCGACCAATTTGTTGTCAAAAGGCTTTTAGAAATAAGTAATTTACCTGAACTGAATTTAATAAAAATGATAAACCCTGAAGTCATATCTTTAAATGAAGGTGTACTACTAATAGAAATTATGAGGAACAAGGCTGAAGAGCTAAATAAAAAATTTAATTCAGATAATTGGACACCAAGAAAAATGGATAAAGTTTTATGGTGTATAGATAGATAAAAATTAAATTAAAATTCCAATAAATTCTCATCTCAGGTGAAACACTTTCTCATCTCAAGTGAAACTTTACAATCAACCTGCATGTCTATGTACAGGTATATCATAATTCTAAGTGTTTATATATCGACATGCAAACAAATTTTTGTCAGTACCAAACCCAGCAAAACTGATAATACACAAATAAAAATTGTAGTAGCACTATACAAAAATGCTCTATAATATTCGCCTGCATGTATAAACTCGAAAAGCTCAATTGACAACGCACTCAATGTACTCAGTCCACCGCAAAAACCGGTTATAAAAAATAGTTTATAGGCAGAATCAATATCACTTTTTGATACAAGATACACAAAAACCACTGTCGCAATAAAACAACCTAAGAAATTTGCAATTAAAGTACTTTCAGGAAAATATGTCGTTTTGGGCAGTAGTAAACATAACATATACCTGCATACTGCACCCAATCCACCACCAATAAATACAATTAAAAATTTCATAAACAACCTCTTTAAATCAATTGAACTTCACCTGTATTATGGTTAAAATGGCATTTTGCAATATATAATTTGTCATTTTTTACGGCATCACTTATTATCTCTGAATTATTTATCAAATAATCTTCAACCCATATAGTATGTTTTTTAGCAAATTCATTATTACAATCAAATTTACCTTTTCCATCTATCACCGGATATACACATTGTAATATGGATTTAAATTCCTCTGTTACATTCGGATATTGCTCATTTGCATATTTCATTACACCACAATCATCATGTCCTAATAAAATTAAAAGAGGTACATGTAATTTTTTAACAGCATACTCTATACTTTCTTTAACGTTTGGTCCGACAGCAATTCCGGCTACTCTTACAACAAAAAGTTCACCTATACCGCAATCAAAAATTATTTCAGGAACAACCCTTGAATCAGAACAACTTAAAACACAAGCGTAAGGCTCTTGATATAACGCTAAACTTTGCAATGTTTTTAAACACATATTTTTTGCCGTCGGATTACCTTGTATAAAATTTTTATTTCCACTTAATAATTTATTTAATTCCTGTTCTGCAATTTTTGGAATTTTACTCATCTTTCATCTCCCATTGTCTAATTATTACAATAACGCAAAAATTTTATATGGTAAAATAATTTCAGATAGTTTTACAGATAAGGAATACAAAATGTCACAAAAATCAGAAAAAGCAAAAGAGTTATTTAAATCCGGCTACAATTGCTCACAATCAGTATTAGGAGTTTTTGCAGAAGAATTAGGCTTGGACTTTGAAACAGCAATGAAAATATCTTCCTCCTTTGGTGGCGGAATGGGCAGAATGAGAGAAGTTTGCGGAACAGTCAGCGGAATGTTTATGGCAGCAGGTCTTGCATTTGCAACAGCATCAGACTCCGCAACAGAAAAAGGGGAACATTATAAAAGAATTCAAGAACTTGCTAAAAAGTTTAAAGAAAAAAACGGAAGCATAATATGCAGGGAATTATTACAAGGAGTTGAAACATCTAATTCGCCTACACCCAGCGAAAGAAATGAAACTTACTATAAAAAACGTCCTTGCATAGAACTTGTAGGCGATTCCGTTGAAATATTTGAACAATACTTACTCGAACAAAAAAGTGTCGAAGTAAAATAATTTTTATATTTACAAGACTTTTTGATTTGATATAATAAAAAGGTATCATAAAAAGAAAGGAATTTACAATGAAATTTGTATGTACAGTATGCGGTTACACACACGAAGGTAATCAAGCCCCTGAAAAATGTCCTATTTGCAGTGCTTCTAGTGACAAATTTAAACAAGTTGATGAGAACAACAAAGCTTATGCAACAGAACACGTAGTTGGAGTTGCAAAAGGTGTTGATGAAGAAATTTTAAAAGGTTTAAGAGATAATTTTACAGGTGAATGCTGCGAAGTTGGTATGTATTTGGCAATGTCAAGACAAGCAGAAAGAGAAGGCTATCCTGAAATTGCAGACGCTTACAAAAGATATGCTTTTGAAGAAGCAGAACACGCTGCAAAATTTGCTGAATTATTAGGAGAAGTTCTAACTGATTCAACCAAGAAAAATGTTGAAATGAGAGCAGAAGCAGAATTTGGTGCTTGCGATGGAAAAATGGCATTAGCTAAAAAAGCTAAAGAATTAGGCTTAGATGCAATTCATGACACTGTTCACGAAATGGCTAAAGATGAAGCTCGTCATGGCAAAGGTTTTGATGGTATATTGAAAAGATATTTTTCATAATTAAATCATCTATTTTGTAATAAAAATGTCGATTGAAAATTCAATCGACATTTTTTATTTGCACAAACTCGACAACATTGTGTCCGTTTGCATTAACACATTTATTAACAACCAATTATTATTGTTTAGGAGTTAATCCATCAATATTTAATTGACGAGCTTCTATAAACGCTAACTTTTCAAAATCTTCCAATGGCATCGGTCTTGCATACAAGAAACCTTGAGCAATATCACAATCACTATCGGTCAAAAATTGTGCTTGTTCAACTGTTTCAATACCTTCAGCAACGGTCTTCAATGAAAGATTTTTAGCCATTGATAATACGTGTTGAACGACAATTTTACCTCTGTCATCAGTTGTTGTATCATTAATGAAGCCTCTGTCTAATTTCAAAATATCACATGAAATTTGTCTTAGCATATTCAATGACGAATAACCTGAACCAAAGTCATCCATCGCAATACTGAAACCTTGTTTTTTTAACTCATCAACAATATCTTTAAATTTATCAAAATCTTCAAAACTTGCGGTTTCAGTTAATTCCAATTCAAGCAACGATGTAGGTATTTTATATTTTTCTATTAAATCCTTCAAGTTTTCAACAAAAAACTCATTACTTAAATGAAGCCTTGAAACATTTACAGAAATAGGTACAGGGTCAAAACCTCTGTCAATCCAACTTCTAATCGTTTTACAAGCCAAATCCCACATATATCGGTCTACATTAAGAACAAAACCATTTTTTTCAAACAACGGAATAAAATCTCCCGGAGGAATAAAACCTTTTGTTGGATGAATCCATCTAACAAGTGCTTCTGAACCTGCTATTTTTAATGTTTTCATGTCATATTTTGGTTGTAAATACATCACAAATTGATTATTTAGCAGTGCACTGTGCATTTCATCTTCAATATTTTTTTCACTTAACAATTGTTTTCTCAAGCTATCATCATAGTAAGAAATATATTTATTAACATCTTCAGCAATTGTACGCTTTGCTAAACCTACTCTATCACACATTGTATAAATAGGAACTGTAACATCATTAATTAAATATACACCAAACAATGGTACAAGCTTAGCAACAACTTTGTTTGGTGTATCTTTTAATTGTCCCATTTTTTCATTATTATAAACAGCAATGTCTTTATGAATTTTGTCTATTACGTCGTTAATATCTTCATCCTTATCGTATTTCATAATAAAAATATATGTAGCCGCATAAGAACGAGCCAATAATGCATCTTTTGGCAAATTTTCTTTAATTATGTTATATACATCTTTCAATATAATATTTGCAACATCAAAACCGTATATTTCGTTAATAACCTTAAATTTAGCAATATCCATTAAAACTAAACAGTACTTATCCGATATTGAAATATTCTTAAGAATCTTTTGTGCTTCAATAATAAACTTAGGTTTGTTGTAACCGCCTGTAACATCATCTTGAAATGCAATTTTTATCATTTTTTCATAAGCATCTCTTTGCAAGGCTTCAACACGCTTCAAGATTAAGAATAATAAGCAACTGATAGCCAACATTACACCAATTGTAAAAAAGATTGCTTCAAATACGCTTAAAGCTAAAACTTTAGCCGGCACATACAACACAATCATCCAATCGTTAAACGCAACTGGTGAATATGCAGCAAGCCAAATTTGCTTATTCAACAATACCCAAAATACACCGGCTTTTTTTTCTAAAAACTTATTATATAAATTGGACTTTCTTACACTTAAAAATAATTCAGGTTGGTCAAAGAAATTTTGAAAAGCCTCAACAGAATCACTTTCAGCTCTTAAAATGTAATCTCCATTACTCTTTATAATATGTGCAAAAGCGGTATTATTAAATGTATTCACCTCTAACATTGTTTTAAAAATATCTGCTCTTGCTCTTGCAGACAAAATAGCCTTAACTTTTCCTGCTGAAAGAATAGGTACTGAATAAACATCTCTGAATGTTTCAACACCATTTTCAACTGAAATAGGAGTTCTGTTAAAGCAAGTTTGACCTGATTTGGCTTCATTAAAGCAAGGTAATTTTGAAACATTTGTTTTAATCTGACGCTTATTATACCTTTCATAAGTATAAGAAGTACCATCAAGCGTTACAAACGAAAACGAATTAAAAGCAGCTTGTCTTGCACCGCTTTTTAAGTATGAAGATAATTCAGAAGGTCTGAATTTAGAAATATTATCCCCTATTGAGCTTGATATCATTTCTAAAACTTGTAAATCACCTTCTATTCGGTTATAAACATTAAACGCAAGCTGTTGAGAAACTTCGCTTACGATTTTTTCAGATGATTTTATTTGATTTTTCATCATAAAAAACAACATCAACAACCCGACAACAACGAGCATAAATATTGATGCAATTAAAATATTTATATATCTGTCTTTTTTAACAGTATTTTCTTGATTTTCTGACATGTCAACCTTCTATATATATAACACTAACATTATATTATAAAAATTTAAATTTGTCATAATTTCAGAAATCAAAAAACTGTTACATTTAAAAATATATAAATTGTACAAAATATACTTATTTTATTATGCTAAACGCAACTATTTGAGAATGCATAATGTTAAGCCAACTATATTTAAAACAAACAAAATCATTACAAGTGCATTCGTCTTCATCACAACTGCAATAATCTTCCAAACGGCACACAATAGCATCATTTAAAGTCAGAATATTATCCGCAACTTGCTTACATTTGCCATTACATTTATAAACAAAACCTTCTATTTTCAAATATTCTGTAAAAATAACTATTCTTGCAGAGTCTGATTTATTTACAATATCATAAATTGTTTTGTTAATGCCATCCATATTTAAACTCTCCTTTTTTCTAAAGAGAGTTTAAAATTAAAATATAAAATTTAAAATTGCATAATTAGGCTATTAATTTTTAAATAATGCTTAAATTTATTTTATTGCTTTCTTTGCTCTATTTAGAACTTTATCTTTACCTAAAATAGCAAGAACTGCTGTCATATCAGCACCACGAGTTCTACCTGTTACGGCACCTCTTATAGCCCACATCGTAACTTTGGGTTTAATACCTTTTTCTTTAAATTCACCTCTGAAAACTTCCAATTTTTCGTGTAAATTTTCTTCAGTCCATTCCCAATCTTTTGCTTGTTCTACAAATGCTTTTAAAACCTCTTGAGATGTTTCCGTATCAAGAACAGTTGTTTGTACTTCATCATCAACAACAACATCCTTACCAAAGAAATATGGAACAGCATCTGTTATATCTGAAAGTATTGTCAATGGTTCACGTGTTACTTCAACCATTCTTGTATATTGCTCATCATTTAATTCTGACAAATCATATTTTGTCAAGAACGGTTTTAAGCGTTCTTTCAATTCTTCCGTACTTAATTTTTTGATGTATTGACCGTTCATCCAGTTTAATTTGTCATATTCAAATACTGAATTTGATGATGAAACTTCGTGAATTCTAAAGTCTTGAGCAATTTCATCAACATTTTTAATTTCAACACCATCTGATGGAGCCCAACCTAACAAAGCAACAAAGTTAATTAAAGCTTCTGTTAAGTAACCTTTTTCAACAAACTCTGAAACTGCTGTTGCTCCGTGACGTTTTGATAACTTACTTCTATCAGGTGCTAAAATCATACCTAAATGTCCAAATCTTGGCACTTCTGCACCTAAGGCTTCATAAATCAATATTTGCTTAAATGTATTTGAAATATGGTCTTCTCCACGAATTATGTGAGAAATTTTCATCAACATATCATCAATTACAACAGCAAAGTTATAAGTTGGAGAACCGTTTGATTTCATAATTACAAAATCACCGATAAGACTTGTATCTTGATGCAAATCACCTTTTACCAAATCTTCAAAGTGAATTACAGGAGAATCGTGAAAGGCTTTTCTTGCTTTATCAATAGAAAAACGAATTGCAGGTTTTCTGCCTTCAGCTCTTAATTTTGCTTTTTCTTCTTCTGTTAAATTTTCACATTTTTTAGAATATACATAAGCTTTTTTATTTTTTGTTGCTTCTTCTTTTTCTGCTTCTAATTCTTCAGGTGTGCAATAGCACTCATAAGCAAAACCTTTGTCAAGTAATTCTTGAACGTATTTAGGATAAATATCAAATCTTTCTGATTGAGTATAAGGACCGTAAGGACCTCCAACGTCAGGACCTTCATCCCAATTTAAGCCCAAAGCTTTTAAACTGTCGAAAATATTATCTATATATGCTTGACTTGTACGTTCTGCATCAGTATCCTCAATTCTTAATACAAATTTGCCGCCAACTTTTTTTGCATATAAATAATTAAACAAAGCTGTTCTTGCAGTACCAACGTGTAGATTACCGCTTGGTGACGGTGCAATTCTAACTCTTACTTCTTCTGACATAAATTTACCTTCTTTCCTTCTTCTTTGTTTTTATTATCTCATGAAAAAAGGTTTTTGACACAATACTTTTTTAATTTGATGTCATTTTATGCTGATTAATTCTATTCATCAACTCTCTATACTTCGTAAAAAATCTTATGGCTTGTGCTTTTGAATTATGCGGAACAGTATAGGACATTTGCTTATTTGTAATAACGTCAAGCATTTCAATATTCAAAGGTTTATTACTGTTTAATATTTCACTTGCATTCATACTTGGTTTTAAATTATATTGAAACATCATATTTGAGGCTTCATTCTGGTATACAATATCTTTTCCCCATAAATCGTTAGAAATAACAAAGAAAAAGCCGTTCAAATGAATATATCTTAGCTTATTTGGATCCCCGTCAGCAATTGTTCTTGGAAAAGCACAGAAAAAATCTTTTTTTGACAGTACAAGACCAAAAATACAAACAGCCACAACTGCAAGAAACAAGATTAATACTATTGAAATAATTAATATATTCATTTACACATCCATATTATTTAATGCAAACCATCATATCAGCTTCTACAACAATTTTTCCGTCAACCATACCGACACCGTGACTTTTTCCGATAGGACCTTTTAATTTTAATAAGTCAATTCTCATATCTAATCTATCACCTGGGCGAACAATGCCTTTAAATCTTGCATTTTCAATTCCTGCAAAAAGTGCTAATTTACCTTTAAATTTATCCATTGATAACAATATTGGAGCTGAGCATTGAGCCATAGCCTCAATTTGTAGTACACCCGGCATAACAGGATTATTTGGGAAATGACCTTGAAAAAATTCTTCATTCCAAGTCAAATTTTTATATCCAATGGCATACTCGCCGGGTACACATTCTGTAATTCTATCTACTAATAAAAAAGGATATCTATGAGGCACTAAATCTAAAATTTGTACCGCATCATAAGTTAATATTGTTTTTTGTTCTTCAGACATTTAAACTTCTCCTTATTCACATTTTATCAATTTATCTTTTAATTTTACCGCAGTTTTAACATGCACTGCATGTCCTGCTTCTTTTGCTATAATTTGTGCTTTTAAATATAAAGGATTTACTCCGGTTAAATATAAATCACCTATTATATCAAGAATTTTATGCTTAATTGGCTCTCTATCACTTCTTAATTTAGTTGTATAACCGCCATCATCAGTAAAACCTACCGTATTTTCCTGAGTAACTCCTTTTGCATATCCGAAAAATTGAAATTTCTTCAAATCATGCAAAAAGCCAAAAGTTCTTGCTTCAATAATCTCATTACCATTTTTAGTATCATAACTTGCCCATCTGTGTCTATAATCCGGATGGTCATAATTTACACCGTAAGAAATTCTTAACGTTTCATCAGGAACAATTACTACATGGGTTTTACCGTTTAAATATGAAACAGGCTCGAGCAAGGTATAATAAATAGGTTTTGATTTTTCAATACCCGCTTTTTTAAAAGCCTTAACCCATTCATAAGAACTACCGTCTAAAATTGGCATTTCACCTTCTGTTAAATAAACGTCAATTGAATCTACTCCGCAAAATGCACAAGCAGCCATAAAATGCTCTATAAGCATTATTTGTCTGTTTCCCTGTCCTATGCAAACACAATGACTTGTTGAAGAAACATTATCAACATCGGCAACAACTGCATCTTCATAATTTTTCAGATAAAATTTTATTTTACCTGATGTAGAAGGTTTTACATTAACCTCACATTCTTGATTTTTCATCAAGCCATTGCCTTTTATTGTAAATTCTTTTTTAATCGTTGCCATAATTAATTTTCTTCACTATCTTCAAGGAATGTTTTTAACATTGGTTCATATTTTTTAAATTTAGCAATCAAATCTCCCGCATCTTTAAGCGTTTTTAATTGCTTAATAAATTCTTTTCTTGGAACTGCCGGAATACCGACAATAATAGATTTTTCAGGGAATGACTTTGAAACACCTGCTTTTGCTGCAATTAAGCTGTCACTACCAATATTAATATGATCAGCCAAACCTGCTTGACCTGCAATAACAACCCTATCACCGATTACGCAGCTGCCTGCGATACCAACTTGTGAAACAATCATACAACCACGACCAACACGACAATTATGACCAATCATAACAAGGTCATCAATTTTAGTATCATCACCGATAACGGTATTTTCAATTGTACCTCTGTCAATTGCGGTATTTGCACCAATTTCAACATTATTTCCAATAACAACTGAACCTAAAGAAGGTATTTTAAATATTTTTTGTTCTTTATTTTCTTGTTTAATTTCACCTTCTTTTCTTGCTTGTTCAATATTATCAGGGGTTTCCGTAACAAAACTAAAGCCGTCTGCACCTAACGAAACTCCATGATGGAAAATACAATCATTACCAACAACTACTCTATCACCTATATTTACGTTTGCGTGCAAGAAACAATTATTACCTATTCTTGCATTGTTTCCAATATATGAATTTGCTAAAATTCTTGTGTTTTCTCCAACTTCGGCACCTTTTGAAATAACAACATTTGCTCCAATTTTTGCTGAAGCTGCAACTTTAGCTTCGGGATGAACAACTGCTGTCGGATGTACATTATCATTTACATAAGGTTCTTCGTAAAAAAGAGTTAATAATTTCATCATTGCGAGTCTTGGTCTTTCAACTTCAATTATTGTTAAGCCGTCAAAACTTACACCCAAAGGAGCTAATGCTGCTTTCGCTTTGGTTTTTGCAAGATTACCAATTTCTTCTTCGCTCAAAGCCAATGCCAGCATGTTTTCATCACACAATAAAGGCGGTGCTATCATTCTTATTTTTGCATCTTCTGCTTTTGTTAAAATACCACCTACAATTTGTGAAATTTCTTCTACTGAAAACTCTTTCATAATTTCTCCTTATATATTTTTCATTTTTTCTATCGTATTAGTTGTTGATTTACCTTGCACAAATTCTATAAATTTTACATCTATATTGTTGTTTATTATAACTTCACGTTCTTCTTTCGGCAAAGTTTCAAGCGTATAGTCTGCACCTTTTGTGTGAAAATCAGGTTTAATTTTATCCAAAAGTTCACAAGGTGACTTCTCATCAAATATTACCACATAATCAACACAAGATAAAGCACATAATATTTCAGCCCTATCTAATTCAGTATTTATAGGTCGATTATCGCCTTTATTTTTCTTAACAGAATTATCTGAATTTAACATAATAACAGAATAATCTGCTATTTCTTTTGTTTTTTGTAAATATCTGACATGCCCGACATGCAGTATATCATAACAACCGTTTGTTGTAACAATTGTTTTACCTTTTTGTTGCAACGTTTTTACTATATTGACTATTTCGTTTTGCGAAACAAGTTTACCCATTAAAATAACCCCATTTCAATAATTTTTTTGCAAATTCTAACAGTGTTTAAAGCAGCACCAATTCTTAAATTATCACCTACACACCAAAAAGAAATACCATTTTCAAATGCAATATTTTTCCTTATTCTACCTATATAAACAGGGTCTTTACCTGCACATTGAATTGCGGTCGGAAATTTCTTATTTTCAATATCGTCAACGACCTCAATGCCATAAGCACCACTTAAAGCTTCTCTTGCCTGTTCTGCAGTAATAGAATTTTCAAATTCTAAATCTATTGCTTCTGAGTGTCCGACAAATACAGGAACTCGCACAGCAGTACAAGAAATAGGCAAATCATCAGGAAAGTGCATAATTTTTCTTGTTTCGTTTGTTACTTTCATTTCTTCTTTTGTGTAACCATTTTCACAAAAAACATCAATTTGTGGAACACAATTGAAAGCGATTTCTTGAGTGAATTTTACAGGAGTAAAATCTTTATCCTCCAATCTTGCTTTTGTATTTTCTCTTAATTCGTTGATTGCCGCAAGCCCTGCACCACTAACGGATTGATAAGTTGAAACTATCATTCTTTTTATTTTTGCCAAATCGTTTAGCGGTTTTAGTGCAAGAATTAATTGAGAGGTTGAACAATTAGGATTTGAAATTATACCTTTATGATTTTTTAAATCATCATCATTAACACCCGCTATTACAAGAGGAACATCTTTATCCATACGGAAAGCACTTGAATTATCAATAATTAAACCGCCTCTTTTAACAATTTCAGGTGCAAATTGTTTACTTGTTGACGCACCGGCAGATGCCAAAACAATATCAACCCCATCAAAAGAATTAGGCTTGGCTTCTTCAAGAGTATAATCTTTGCCGTCAAATGTTAATTTTGAACCGGCACTTTTTGCACTTGAAAGTAATTTTATGGAATTGTATGGAATTTTCAATTCTTCCATAATTTCTAAAATGTGCCTGCCAACAACACCTGTTGCACCTAAAACTGCGATATTTGGTTTTCTGTCCATTTATTTTGTCCTTATAAAATATTATCTAGTCCGTATGTAAAATTTCTATTTTCATAAGCATATTTTATTGCCATCAAAATACCCGGCATATAGCAAGAACGATTTGTAGAATCGTGCCTTATAGATAGTGTTTGACCGTCAGAACCAAAAATAACTTCTTGAGATGCCATGTATCCGGGCATTCTTATTGAGTGAATATGTATATCAGAATACGAGTTTGCACCTCTTGCTCCTGCGATTGTTTCCGTTTCAGAACAATTACCTGTCGTAAAAGAATTTTTTGCATCTGCCATAAGTTTAGCCGTTTTAACCGCTGTTCCTGATGGTGCATCTTTCTTTTGGTTATGATGAAGCTCTATTATTTCAGCATTGTCAAAATATTTTGCAGCCATTTGAGCAAATTTCATCATCAAAACAGCACCTGTTGAAAAATTAGGGGCAATAAAACATGCCAATTTATTTTTATCTGAAAGATGTTTTAATTCTTCAATTTGTTCATCTTTTAAACCTGTTGTTCCAATAACAATATTAATACCGTTATTTAAACAATATAAAGCATTTTCATAAATTGAATTTGGTTGAGTAAAATCAACTAAAATATCAATTTTTTTTGATTTATGTGCTTCTTCTATTGTTTTAAATTCTGCACCGTTAATATCAATACATGCAACAAAATCCATTTCCGGATTATTACAAACCGCATTAACAACTTCTTTACCCATTTTTCCGTTTGCACCGCAAACTGCAACTTTAATCATAAATCACCTCTTACACTGATTTTAACCAAAATATGTCAATTTTTCAAATGTATGTTAAAATCTTAATATGGAAGAAACTTTTGTAACACATATTGGCACAGACGAATCAGGCAAAGGTGATTTTTTTGGCCCGCTTGTTATCGCAGGTGTAATGGTTGATGAGAATAGTGCTAAAATATTTAAAGATTTAGGTATTAGAGATTCAAAAACAATCACTGATAAAAGAATTTTGGAATTTGCAACACAAATCCAGAAATACGGTAAATTTTCTGTTATAGCAATTGGTAATTCTAAATATAACGAATTATATAAAAACTTTGGCAATTTGAACAAATTATTGGCATGGGGTCATGCAAAAGTTATAGAAAACATTTTAGAAAAAAATTCTTGCGAATATGCACTTTCTGATAAATTTGGAGATGAAAGTTTAATAAAAAACGCACTTCAAACAAGAGGCAAAGGTATACGTTTAGAGCAAATGGTAAAAGCTGAAAGCGATATAGCAGTAGCCGCCGCAAGCGTTTTAGCAAGAGCAACTTTTGTTCAAAAAATGAAACAAATGGAACTGGCTTTCGGTTGTAATTTTCCAAAAGGATGCAACAATATTGTTAAAGATGCCGCTCGAGAATTCATCGCAAAACATGGCAAAGAACGCTTAATTGAAGTTTGCAAGGCACATTTTAAAACATATAAAGAAGTGTTATAAGAACAAAAAACATTTTCGTAAAAATTTCAACTTTGCTCGGGCTAAAAAAAAGTTTGCC
>DFEL01000149.1:1011-21036 GCA_002369055.1 Cyanobacteria bacterium UBA3803 | reverse complement strand
TGTCAATTGGAGATGCATTTATCAATCCGTACACAAGATTTCAATCTGTAATGGGTATAACTCTAACATATAACATTTTTGATTTTGGCGTGAGAGGCGGTGGCTTAAAAGTTGCAAAAGAAGATGTTGTAATAAAAGAACTTGCGGAAAAAGAAAAATTCCAAGAACTAAACCTTACTTTAGTTGATACTTATGCAAAAATTTTATTAGCAAAAAAACAAATTGAATTGAATAAGGAAATTTTAAAACTTGAAGAAAAAAATTTGGAATATAAAACAAGACTTTATAACGCAAAAGAACTTTCAAAAGCCGAATATGATGATGCTATTATTAAAGTTTCAAAAGTAAAAAACAAAATAAGTGAATTAAGTGCAATGATGCAAGAATCATTAAATTGGCTTTCTTTTTATACAGGAGAAATTTATGACATAAACAATTTAAAAGTATGTGATATAAAAAGAACTGATTTTGATATAAACGCATTTCAAGATTATACAAAAAGTATTATTTGGAAAGTTCATGAACATAATATAAAGAAAAAAGAACTTGAACTTTATGTTCAAAAAAGAACGAACTACCCAAAAATAAACGCATATTCAAAATACTATTTATATGGTTCTGATCAAACAAATTATCCAACAAGTGTAGGTAATATAAGACCTTCAAATTTTTCGGTTGGAATTTCATTGAACACACAACTGTTTGACGGAATGAAAAATAGAGCAAATATCGGTAAAGTTCAATTAGAACTTCAACAACTGCAAGTAGAAAGAGATAAAGCAATTGCCGAATTTTCGGCAAAACTTGCAACAATGCGTTCAAACTTAATTTATTTAAGTCAACAAAATGAAGAAAATGATAAAATTACAAAAACACTTTTAGATAAAGAAAAAGCCACTCACAGGCTCGTTTCTAAAAAAATAATATCCCCAATAGAAGAAAATGATGTAAAAGTTTCTATATTGGAACACAACATAGAAGCAGAAAAAAATAAAATAACAGCTGACGCAATAACTAAAGGTATTCAAATTCTTACAACAGAATATTAGCATAGGACTAAAAAATGGAAGAAAAACAACTAAACGAAAACAAACAAGAAAAACCAAAAAATGTAAATACAGGATTAATATCTCTTGAAATAGTTTCAAGAATGAATAATGTTGATATTGATATGAGGTCAATAGTTCGGGAATATGGTATTTCTACTGCTGATATTTCGATTGAAGAAATAATGCGAATAGCAAAAGGTAAAGGCTTTAAAGTTAAAAAGAAAAAACTTCAATTAAAAGATTTTCCGGAGAAGTATCCACTACCGGCAATTTTACAGCTAAAAGATAATTCTTATATAGTACTTTTAGGAATTAAAAAGGAAGAAGGTAAAGCACTAACCTTAACTCCGCTTGAAAATCACCCCGTTGCCCATAAAATCGAAGATTTACAAGCACAAATGAAAGACGAAATGCTTATCATTAGGCATAAAATGCTGAATGATGACATAAAATTTGGTTTTAAATGGTTCTTTAATGAAATATTTAAGTACAAAAAAATAATCGGACAGGTTTTACTGGGTTCTTTTGTTGTTCAATTGTTTGGACTTGTAACCCCGTTATTTACACAGGTAATTTTAGATAAAGTTCTTGTAAACAGAACTCTTGCAACTCTTGATGTTTTGGCATTTGCGTTCGTAATTGTTGCTATTTTTGAACTTTGCTTAAACTTATCAAGAAACTACATTTTTATACACACAACAAATAAAATTGATGCAAAATTAGGAGCAAAACTATTCAAACATTTGTTCAGATTATATTACGTATATTTTGAAAACAGACAAGTTGGAAATATCGCAGCAAGAGTAAGGGAACTTGACAGAATAAGAGAATTTATCACGGATAAATCTGTATCCGTTTTAATTGACGCATTTTTCTCAACCGTATTTCTGGCAATAATGTTTGTTTACAGCCCGAAATTAACCTTTATATCACTGGGATTTTTGGGAATAATTGCAATTATCTACGTGCTAATTACTCCGGAATTGCGTGTAAGATTAGAAGATAAATTCCAGATGGGTGCCCATTCAAATTCATACCTTGTTGAATCAATAACAGGAGTTCAAACAGTAAAATCACTTGCTATTGAAGGCTCAATGTTTAAAAAATGGGAAGAAAAACTTGGCAAATATTTAAAATCGAGCTTTAACCTTGCGATTATGGGTAATTTTACAGGTTCTATTTGCGGATTTTTACAAAAAGGTATGACAATTGCAATTTTATATGTGGGTGTAATGCTCGTAATTGAAAACAAACTTACAATAGGTCAATTAATAGCATTCCAAATGTTCTCAGGACAATTCGCAGCCCCAATGCTCCGCCTTGTAGGTTTGTGGAACGAATTTCAACAAACTCTTTTGGCTGTTGACCGTATCGGTGATATTTTGAACAGCCCTATTGAAGTTCAATCCGGTAATGCAATTACATTAAATTACGTAAATGGTGATATAAAAATTGAAAATTTATCATTCAGATATAATGTTGAAGCACCAATGGTTTTGAAGAATATCAATTTAGAAATAAAAGCAGGTCAGAAAATAGGTTTTGTCGGAAGAAGCGGAAGCGGCAAATCAACCATAGCAAAACTAATTCAAAGATTGTACTACACAACGGAAGGTACGATATTTATCGATGGAATTGACATCAGAAACATAAATCCTGTCTGGTTGAGAACAAATATCGGTATTGTACTGCAAGAAAACTTCCTGTTTTCAGGTACAATAAGAGATAATATAGCACTTCCAAGACCAAATATATCAATGGAAGGCATTATACAAGCAGCCCGTATAGCAGGAGCACACGAATTTATATCAAAAATGCCAAAAGGCTATGATACAGAAGTTGGTGAGAGAGGTTCAAGTCTTTCAGGCGGTCAAAAACAAAGAATTGCAATAGCAAGAGCATTAATATCAAATCCAAGAATTTTAATTTTTGACGAAGCAACATCTGCACTTGATTATGAATCAGAAAGAATAATTAGAGATAATATGGCTATGATTTCAAAAGGTCGTACAACTATAATTATTGCCCATAGACTATCCACAATAAAAGACTGTGATTTAATAGTATGCTTCGATAACGGTGAAATTGTAGAAGTCGGAACACACGAAGATTTATTGAAACACAATGGATATTACAAAAACTTATATATGGCTCAATCAGTATAAAAAGTGAGGTTATATGAAAATATTAGAAAAAATTAAAAATATAATATTACCAAAAGAAGATGATTCCCACGAATTTAAGCCACTTTTGGCTGAAATAGAAGACAGTCCGATAAATCCGATAGGAAATACTGTTTTTTGGCTTATAATATCATTTATTGTTATATCGGCACTTTGGATGTACTTTGGAAAAGTAGACATTGTTGTAACGGCAAGAGGATTAATTATACCAAACGGAGAGGAAAAACTCGTTCAATCGCTTGAAAAAGGCGTTGTTAAATCAATAAATGTTCAAGAAGGTGATTATGTAAATGCAGGAGATGTTGTTGCAATAGTTGCACCCGCTGAATATGAACCTGAATTGGAACTGAATAATTTAAGACAAGAAGAAGCTAAACTATCTGAACAACTTGCATCTGACAGAGCAAAACTATCAATCGCAATTGCAAACAAAAAAAGGCTTGAAGAAGTTAAAGATATAATTCCAATGTCAAAATATGATGAAGCCGCAAAAGAAACAACCGAATTAACTCACAGCATTGGTGCAACAAGTGCGGCATTGTCAGAAATTCATAACAAAAGAATACAAATAGAAAAACAAAAACAAATTATTAAAGCCCCTATAAGCGGCTACGTAAACACAATTTTTGTACACACAATCGGAGGCGTCGTTACCCCTGCGGAAAAACTTATGACAATAGTACCAAAAGATGCTTCTATGGCAATAAAAGCAAAAGTTCTAAACCAAGATATAGGTTTTGTTGAAGTCGGAATGCCTGTATCAATTAAAGTTGATACATACAACTTTCAAAAATACGGTATTCTGAACGGTGAAGTAACTGTTGTATCTCCAAACAGCATTGAAGACGAAAAATTAGGCCCTGTTTATGAAGTTTTTATAAACCCGCAAAACAAAACCCTTATGGTTGAAGGTAAAGAACAAACAATTAAATTTGGTATGTCAACAACAAATGAAATTAAAATCGGCAAAAGAAGAATAATTGAATTCTTCATCTATCCGCTAATAAAATATATGGACGAAAGTATTAAGGTTCGTTAAATTAATACTGTTTCCAATAAATTTTAAAATCCTCAATTTCTTCAAAGGCTGTTTCATAACTACCTTTGAACTGAACTGCCCTGTCATCCAAGTAAATATAAGCAGGATATTTAACATTTGTTACATCTTTAAAATACTTATCAATTTTGTTTTTAACAAGCCACTCCGTCGCAAGTTTAGGACTTCTTGTCGTAAACAATACCAATTCATACTTACCTGTTTTATTTAGTCTTTTAATAAAATCTTTCGCACCTTGCTTAATCTCCGGAATATTGTTTTTGTCATATTTTGAATAATTATCTAATACGCCGTCAAGGTCTATCATAATAACTTTCTTGTACTCTTTTTCAGCATAAACATCACCCTGTGCCAAAGCATAAATTGAAGAAAATAACTGAAATAGCAAACAAATAATAAATATAAAAACAAATTTATCCATATATACATTATCCATATATGGATAACATTGTCAAGTAATATTTGTATTATGTATATATGCAACGCAAGGATGAAAAAACACTAAATTTAAGAAAAGTTATGGGTGAAACCATAAAACACCTTAGAGAAAGTAAAATAAAATTATCTTGCAACAAACTTGCCAATGAATTTGACATAGGCAATGGCAACTTGAACAGAATTGAAAACGGTGTTGTTGATTGCAAATTTATAACATTATGGAAAATATCGGAAGCATTGGGCATGAAACCTTCTGAGTTTGTTAAAGTTTTAGAAGATAAATTGGGCGAAGATTTTAGTCTTATAGATGAATAATTCGTTTTTTTAATCTTTGTTAAGAATTTGGCATGGGTTAAAAAGTAGAGTATTATATTGCTATGAAAAGCGGATTGATAGTTATTGTCGATGACGAACAAATGGTTACGTCAGCATTTAAAACTCTTTTAAAATTGGAAGGGTTCACTAATTGTGTGGCGTTTAACAATCCTAAAGAGGCGATTGAATTTTTGGAACAAAACAAGCCCGACATAATCATTTCGGATTTTATAATGCCCGAAATGAACGGACTTGAATTTTTATCTGCATCAAAGAAATTGTACCCCGATGTAAGTAAAATTTTACTTACAGGATATGCAGACAAGGAAAATGCTATTCGTGCAATCAATGAAATTGGTTTGTACAAATACATTGAAAAGCCGTGGGACAATGACGATTTAATTATCACAATTCAAAACGGTATTGAAAGAAGTAATTTACTCGACAAATTACACGAAAAAATCGACGAACTTGAAGCCGCAAAAAAAGAACTTGAAGCATATTCGCACAATTTGGAAGACCTTGTTGCTCAAAGGACTGCGGATTTGTATCAAGCTCACTCAAAACTTAAAGGTATAATTACAAACTGTGCTGACGGTATAATTATTACCGACAAAAACGGTAAAATTGAACAATTAAACCCTGCAACAGAAAACCTTTCAGGATTGAGTGAATCTCATCTATTGGCTTCTAATCTGTCTGATATACTTTTTGGCGGAAACTTACAAGATGTTTTTGAAAAATGTATAGAAGACGGAGAAGCCGTGTTGAGAGATTGCAGTATAGCAAATACGCTGACTGAAAAGCAAATTCCTGTTGAAGTTAATTTTGCATTAATTTCACAAGAAAATGAAGATAGTGCATCACCAAAATTTGTAGGAGTTATTCGTGATGTAACGGTTCAAAAAGAAACCGACCGACTTCGTGATGACTTTATTGCAACATTAACTCACGATATGAGAACACCTTTAACCGCAGAAATTCAAACATTAGATTTCTTCCTTGACGGAACGGTTGGGGACTTAAATGACAGACAAAAAATGCTATTATCCACAATGAAAGCAAATAACGAAGGTCTTTTAGGACTTGTAAACAGTCTGTTGAATGTTTATAAATTTGATGCAGGAAAAATAGATTTAGTAAAAACAAATTTCAACGTAAAAGAACTTATAATGCAGCGTTATGAAGAATTAAAACCGCTTGCAGACAAAAAAAATCTTGAGTTTATCATAAACTTTGAACCTGATAACGACTTTATGATTAACGCTGACAGACAAGAAATTGGTCGTGTAATCGCAAACTTGTGTGGGAATGCTGTAAACTATACAAATAATGGCGGAAAAATAGAAGTTACGGTCAAAGAACAGGGCGGAGATTTCTTATTCTCGGTTTCTGATACAGGAAACGGTATTCCTAAAGAAGATATACCTCACTTGTTTAAAAGATTTTCACAGGGAACAAGTAGAAAACGCTCAACAGGAACAGGTTTGGGCTTATATTTATCAAGACAAATAGTAGAAGCACATGGCGGAAAAATTTGGCTTGAAAGCAAAGTTAGCAAAGGAAGTGAGTTTTCATTTATATTAACGGATGTTGCGGTTAAACCAATAAAAGAAAGGTTATCAGTATAATGTCAAATGTAAAAGTGCTTATAATAGAAGACCATCCAATGTTCAGAATGGGACTGTCTCTTGTTTTGGAAAAAATCGGTGATATTGACTTAATCGGTGAAGCCGAAAATGGTATTGAAGGTGTAGAAAAAACAAGAAGCCTTTTACCTGATGTAGTTTTAATGGATATTGGACTTCCGGAAATTGACGGAATAGAAGCAACAAAAGAAATAAAAGAAACAAATCCTGAAATTAATGTATTAATGTTTACATCTCGTGATAGCGAGGATGATGTATTTTCTGCATTTGAAGCAGGTGCAAACGGATATATTATGAAAGGAGCAAGTGCAGAACAAATTGAACTAGCCATAAAATCGGTATCGGAAGGTACAGCCTGGTTAGATCCTCAAATTGCAAGAATGGTGTTATCAAGAGTTCAAAGAACACCAAAAGCTGTTGAAACAGTTGCCCCAACGGGTGAAATTAAATATAAAGAAGGAAAAAATACTTACGGATTAACAGAAACCGAAATGGAAATTTTGGAATTGTTGGTTGAAGGTTTATCAAATCCTAAAATTGCTCAAAAACGTATAATCTCAATCTCAACAGCAAAGGCACACGTACACAATATATTGCAAAAATTATGTGTAGAATCAAGAGCACAGGCTGTTTCAAAAGTTCTTACGGAAGGACTTGTATAGAATGAAATTAAATTTGATTGCAGTTTTAATATTGTCCTTGTTTATCGGGGCATCGTCTTGTTATGCACTTAACACTAACGAATGGGATTACAGAAGCAAGGTTCAGCAAAAAGAAGCAAAAGACCGTTATCAAAAGAGTTTAATGCCAAAATCAGGATATATGACTGTTGAAGAATATGAAAGAGAATCAGCAGCCAAAGATAAATCTGTCGGAGATGGTGATTATATAAAAAAAGTCGAAGACAGCAAGATGAAATATGTTCCCCAACCAAAATATAAACTTGTAAGATATAATGACCCACCAGGAAGGGTAGAATTAAAAATTGACAGAAAACGAGCAAGATATGACAGACAAGACATTTTACCCGGTCTGATAGCACCTGACACAAGCATTATGCTTGTTCCTGTTGTTTCATACTATGCAAAAACACATTCAACGGACGGTGATGTATATGTTGTGCCTTTAAGAAAGGGTATGCCGGATGTAGAAAAAGTAGTTAAAGCAAATTTTGCTGCAAGAAATCCTGTACCTATATTTTCGACAGATAGAACCCTAATTGAATGGGGATTATTTAAAACAATTACACCAATTGATTTTTCAACTGACTTAAAAAGAGTTTTAGCAAAAGAAAAAATAGGAAGTGCTGAAGACGGAATTTGGCAGACAAATGTTCTTGTTTATGACTTTACACAAAAAAAACTTTACAAACTAACTGAAGTACGTGAAGCAATAAGATATTACTGGAGAACAACAAAGAATTTAGATACAAAGGAAGTTCGTTGGGACATATTCCCACTTGGTTTTGACGCCAAAAATCAAAACAGAATAGTTGTTGCAGCGTATGCATTTGCAGGTAACCAACCAAGATGTTTGGGAACTTGGAGTATAGACTACTCAGGCACACAAGTTAGAATGGAAGAATTAACTGATAATAATATACCGGTAAGCTCAACAGGACTAAAGATAGTTCAAGACGGATTTATTGACCCACAAAGTGCAACAGCAGAAGCAAAACTTGCTGAAAAATACGAAAAACAAAAATTAAAAGATGCTGAAAAAGCAAAATTAGAAAAAAAGAAAAAATTAAAAAAGGAATATAAAGCAGAGGTAAAAGAAATTAAAAAAGGTTATAAAGAGTTAAAAAAAGAAGATACCTCTGAATTCACAAGAGGACAAAAATTTAAAAGGCACATGCCGGTAATCTTTACAACAACAGGCGGAAAACCTACCGGATATGACTAATTTCAAACTCTTTTGCCAATTTTTCTTTTTCTTGCCTTGAAAGATGCTTTATACGATATTCCTCTTTCATTGCTTCCGATTTTGTTTTAAATGTTTCTAAATAGGCAATTTTTATAGGCTTGTTCGCTTTTGTATATTTTGCACCATTACCTTGTTTATGCTTTTGATACCGCTTTTCTATATCATCGGTATAACCGCAATAGTATGTATTATTTTCAGTTAAAAGCAAATATGTGTAAAATATTTTTTCGCTCATAATCTTTATGTTATACTAAATTTATGATTAAAAACTCATTAAAATATACTAAAATTTACTACAATTTATCCAAAAATCTTAAAACTGCTCTTGAATTTTTAGAAAATAATAATCTTAAAAATTTTCAAAACGGAAAATATGAAATACAAGGTGAAGATATTTACGTAAATATTCAAGATTACCAAACAAAACCACAAAATCAAGGCAAGTGGGAAGCACACAGAAAATATATTGATATTCAATTTATAATTGAAGGCTCTGAAAAAATCGGTGTTGGAGAAATTCAAAATTACACAACCACTGAAGTCTATGATGAAGAAAAAGATGTTGAATTTCTTTCAACTAATACACAAGCAGAATTTTTAACACTAAATAAAAATGATTTTATAATTTTATATCCGCAAGATGTTCACATGCCACAAATTTGCTGTGACAAACCTACTTATGTAAAAAAAGCAGTTTTAAAAGTAAAATTTGCATAAAGAAAAACATCCGGCAAACTAAATCGGTACACAAGAATTTTAAGAGTTCACCGGACGCTCTTTAACGCATA
Organism: Cyanobacteria bacterium UBA3803; assembly: GCA_002369055.1. GTDB lineage: Bacteria > Cyanobacteriota > Vampirovibrionia > Gastranaerophilales > Gastranaerophilaceae > UBA6984. The sequence continues at coordinate 11,631 of DFEL01000149.1, read as the reverse complement.
TATATGAGTTAAATAAATCTTTCTGCAAAATAAGGGGGTATACTATTTAAATACCCCCTTTTACATTCTTGATAACAAATCGTGACAAAAAATTTACAATTAAAAATTATTCAACCAATTTTCCGTTAAACAAATCTTTTACCATTTTTGCCTGATCGGACAAATAAGCGGAAGCAGATGTATTTTTGTTTTCTGCTTCATTTTCATTTTCCGTCACGGTTTGTGCATCATAATTTTCAACAACCTCTACCATTTCGGGATTGTCAGTAGGTTTATAAATTTCTTTTGGAATTTCTTGTTTTACTTCAGGCTTTGGTTGTTCTTCCTTGAGTTCTTTTTGCGAAACGTCAATAGCATTAATATTATTATCTGAGGCTTGCGGTAATCTGATAACAACATTTGTATTAGCATTATCAAACAACTTATTTACCGCATCAATAATCATTTGTTTTTTATTGGTATTATTTATGTTATTTAAAAAACCTTCCTGACGCACAGTAATAACTACATTTTCAGCAGAAATCAATACAGGTTTTGCTTGTTGGATTAAAAGTTGTCTTGTTGGCATACTGTCTATATGTTCCAGCAAGCTTTTCCATAAATCTCTTGTTTCTCCGTCTTTTTTAACATAATTTTGATTTTGCTCAGTTTCCTGCTTTTGTGGTGCTACTTGAGGCTGGCTCTGAATTTCCTTATATTCTGTTTTTGGAATTTCAACTGATTGTTGAACTATCGGTTTTATAAATTGCTTGTCCGAACCTGCCGGCTTCATAGAAGGTTTTTGAACAGGATGAGGCGGTGTTTTGTATTTTGGTATATTTTCTTGAATAACCTCTCCGCTTTCAAGTTTCATTAATCGGCTTTGCAACTCAACAAGTTTTGTATTTTCCGTTAAATTTGCCAAATCTATCATTGCAACTTCCAGCCAAGTATGCTGATTTGTTGACAATTTTAACTCATTAATATAATGAGATGTTCTTTCAATCAGAAATATTATTTGATGTGTATCAAGCCTGTCAGCTTGCTCTTTTAAGGCATTCGCCTGCAAATCTGTTGTTTGTGTCAACTCCAAGACTAGCTCCGTCTTGCAATTTTTGACAACTAAAAGATTTTTAAAATAGTTTAATAAATTTAAAAGAATTTGTGAAGGCTCATTACCTGAATTATAAACTTCTTCCAAAATTTCAATAGCACCGTTTGGATTAGAATTAATTATACTTTCTGATAAACGATTAAGTATATCAAAAGATAACCTTCCGAGTAAAGAATTTATATCATCCGTAGTAATTGCTTTTTCTGTATCTAAAACACTAAGTTGGTCTAACAATGCCAAACTATCACGCATTCCGCCTGCTGCATTTTTTGCAATTGTTAAAACGGCGTCATCTTCGATGTTAATTTTTTCTAATTTTGCAATTTTTTTAAGATGTTGCACAATGTCATCAGTTGTAATACGTTTAAAATCAAATCTCTGACAACGGCTTTTTATTGTATCTAAAACTTTATGAACTTCTGTTGTAGCAAGAATAAAAATCACATTTTCCGGCGGTTCTTCCAACGTTTTCAATAAAGCATTAAAAGCCTGAACCGTCAACATGTGAACTTCATCTATAATATAAATTTTATATTTTCCGTTTACGGGTGCATATTGTATTTTTTCTAAAATATTTTGTGCATCATTAACCGAACGATTACTTGCTGCGTCTATTTCAATAACATCAAGCGGTGTTGAATTAGTAATATCGACACAACTTGCACATTTACCACAAGGTTTTACTGTTGGACCATCAACGCAGTTTAAAGATTTTGCCAAAATACGTGCCGTAGAAGTTTTACCTGTTCCTCTTGGCCCCGTAAAAAGATATGCGTGTGCTATTTTATTTAAATTTATAGCATTTGCAAGAGCCTTTTTTACGTGTTCTTGACCAACAATTTCTTCAAGTATTTGAGGTCTATATTTTCTGTACAATGGAATATAATTTTCATTCATGATATTATTATAGCCTAACACAATCGGAAAATGAATATTTATGAACATAATTAAACCAAAAAAATTACAAATCGGAGATAAAATTGGCATAGTTGCACCCGCTGGAAGTGTTGACGGTAAAGAAAAAGCTTTAAAAGCCAAACTGTTTTTTGAAAATCTTGGATATAAAATTGTTTTTGGTAAAAATATTTTTAAAAATAACGGATATCTTGCAGGAACAGATGAGGAAAAATTAGAAGATTTACACAATTTTTTTGCTGATAAAAGTATTAGTGCGATATTTTGCTTAAGAGGCGGATACGGAAGCATAAGACTTATTAATAAAATTGATTACGACTTAATCAAAAATAACCCGAAAATTTTTGCAGGATACTCTGATATAACAGCACTTTGCACTATGTTTTTAACTAAAGCAAACCTTATAACTTACCATGCACCAATGTTTCAAAGCGACTTTGGAGTTGATAAAATCTCCGATTTTACACTAAAACATTTTATACATATAATTGCAAATAACGATATTACCGCCCTAAATGCTAAAAATGTATATAACTCAGGCAAAACTCAAGGAATTTTATTTGGTGGCAATTTAACTACTATGGGCTCTCTATGCGGTGTAGATTTTGTACCAAAAGAAAAATTCATATTTTTTGCAGAAGACTTGAATGAACCTGTATATAAAATTGATAGAATGTTTACTCAATTACTAAACGTGAAAGAATTTAGAACAAATATTCAAGGTATTCTTTTAGGTGATTTTTTAAGCGTTGACGACAAAAAATTGTTAGATAAATTTTTCAAAGAACTTGCAGAAAAATTTAATATACCAATTTTAAGCGGTTTCAAAATAACACACAAAAAACACAAATTAACAATTCCTATCGGCACTAAGGCAGAAATTAATAACGGAACGGTTATATTTTAAAAATCAAAACTTTTATTTCTCGTAAAACTTTCCTTGCCAAGAATTACGACGTATTAATTCAGCATCTATTTTATTTAAGCATTCAAATTTTTTACCTATCCATTTGGGTTCAACAAGAGTTGATTTTAAACCGCTTCCTGCAATTCTATGAAGCGTTGTATGAGGAGGCAAAAGTTCTATTGCATCACAACATAAATTTACATATTCCATTTCGCTCATAAACTCAAATTCACCACGCTTATACATTTCAGTTAATTCAGTTCCTCTGAGCCCGCATATCATGTGAAGTTTTAACCCATCAATATCAAGTTTTGCAAGTTCTTTAACCGTTTGCATCATTTCATCATGAGTTTCCCACAAGCCAAAAATAATATGAACACATGTATTTATTCCTCGTGCTTTAGTTTTTTCATAAGTTTTTAAAAAGCATTCAAAATCGTGACCTCTGTTTATTCTTTCTAATGTCTTGTTGTGCATAGACTGCAAACCGTATTCAATCCAAGTTTCATAATCATCTTTATAGCCTGCTATTAAATCTAATTTTTCTTCATCAACACAGTCTGGACGTGTTCCGATAGAAATACCTACAATATCAGGGTGGTTTAGTGCTGCATCATAAATTTCTTTTAGTTCTTCAACAGGTTTATAAGTATTAGAAAAAGACTGGAAATAAGACATATATTTTACTGCCTTAAATCTGTCTGTAAGGTATTGAGCCCCAAAATCCAATTGTTCTTTTATTGACATATTTGCAGAATGAGATTGAGAAAAACTCCCTCCCGCATCGCAATATATACATCCCCGATTGCCATTTTGTCGGTTTGGACACGAAAATCCGGCATCAAGAGTAATTTTATATACCTTGACACCGAATTTTTGCTTTAAATATTCACTGAATTGATTATAGCGTTTTATATTTGCAGGATTTTCTTCACCACTCACAATTCACAACCTGTTATTAGACTTCTCTTTCTTCGTCTTCTTTCAAAATAGGATAAACATAGTGTTCACCACAAGCAGGGCATACAACTTCTTGTTGTTTACCATCTTCAAGAACTGCAACTTCAAATAAGTTTCTGCAACTTGATTGTGTACATCTTATTGCCCAAGTAGGTCTAACTAATCTTGCCATTTTATTTCTCCTTTTTTCTTAATTTTATCATAATGAAAATTTTTTGTAAAATAACAAGGCAGGCAGATGTAGAACATCTGCCTGCCTTGCATAAAAAAATTATTTTGTAGCATCAAACATTTGTTTAATACCGTCAACAGAACTTAATATACCTGTTGCTTCATAAGGCATATAAACAACTTTGTTGTTTTGACCTGCAGAAATACCTTTTAATGTTTCAAGATATTTCATTGCAATTAAATATTGATCAGGCTTACCTTTTTCACCTATCGCATTAATAATTAATTCAATTGCTTGTTTTTCACCTTCTGCTTCTAAAACTCTTGCTTTTGCAATACCGTCAGCTCTTAAGATAGATGCTTGTTTTTCACCTTCTGCTTTATTAATTGCTGCTTCTTTTTCACCTTGTGCTTTTAAGATTGCAGATTGTTTTTGACCTTCAGATTCCAAAATTATTGCACGTTTTTCACGTTCTGCTTTCATTTGTTTTTCCATTGCTGCCTGAATATCTGCAGGTGGATTAATGTCTTGAAGTTCTACACGATTAACCTTTACGCCCCATTTATTTGTTGCTTCGTCAAGAATTTGTCTTAATTCGTGATTAATTTTATCACGGGAAATAAGAGTTTCATCTAAATCTAATTGACCAACTAAGTTTCTCAAATTAGTTTGAGTTAATTTTTCAATAGCATCAATTAAATTTGTAATTTCATAAACTGCTGATTTTGAATCAACAATTTGGAAATACAATAATGCGTTAATGCTGATTGTAACGTTATCTTTTGTAATTACATTTTGTCTTGGAAAATCATAAACTGTTTCACGTTTATCAATTTTTGTCATAACTTTTGTATAAGAATATGTTTGACCATCTATCCCTTTTTGTGAAACTTTCCAATTAATACCTCTTGGCGTATCAATAATCGGGATAATAAAATTTAAGCCCGGTTTTAAAGTGGTTTTATAACTGCCTAAACGTTCAATAATAACTTCTTCCATTTGTTGAACAATAATTACACCTTTAACAATATAAAGGATAACAAGAACGAGTAAAATACTTGCCCACATAATAAACTCCTTATTTACTTACCTTTTTTACGTACATAACAAGACTTTCATTTTTAACAATTTCAACTTCTTCACCTTCTGCAAACTCCTCATCACTATTTGCGGAACGTGCTTCCCAACGTTCACCGTAAACTGAGATAGAACCTGAATTGTTGTCAATTTTACTTGTTACTTTTACTTTTTTACCTATATATTTACCTTCAACACCTGTTTCTTTTTCAGCATTAAAATTTCTGTATTTTGCAAGAAAAGGTTTCAATACTAATAAAGACAGCAACGAAACAACAGCAAAAACAGGTATTAAAACGGTTTTAGATACAAACCATACTGCAACTATTGCGGTTACGAATGCACCAACAGACATGCTTAAAAAGAATGTTGTAGGAATAAATATTTCAGCAATTAAAAATGCTAAACCTGCACATAAACAGAATTGCCAAACAGTCATGCTTATTCTTCTCCAACAAGTTCATTCATAGCGTCAACCATTGCATCAATATCAATACCGTGAACTTTTGCACCTGCTTCAAGGTTTTCAAAATGTGCAGCCGCACAACCAATACAACCCATACCAAACTTTTGGAAAACTTCTACTGTTTCGGGATAATTTTGAACAATGTCCATAATACCCATTTCTTTTGTGATTTTTGACATAATTTTATACTCCTTTTCAAAAAATGTTGACTTTTAAAAATTAATTATTAAATACATTATATAACAAATAAGAGAAAAGAGGAATAAGATTATGGAACAATTTTTGAAAGATTTTTTTAATGACAATTCTGTATGTGTTGGATTATGCGATTTAAAACGCAAAATTGATGATGTAAATTTTGCTTATACCGCTCAACCACAATACCAACAACCTACACAAAGACCTGCCCAACAAGCACAACCAAAGCCGCAAAAACAAACTTTAGCACAAAAATTTGCAGCACAACAAAAAGAGTATGCAGCAAAACAAGCTTATTTGGAAGAACAAAGACGTAAATATGCACTTATGCAACAACAGGTTCAACAAATGGAAAGACAAGCAGCACTAAGACAACAAGCAGCACAACAAAAAGTTGTACAACAAAAACCGGTATATAAAGCAGCACAACAGGTAAATGCTTCTCCTAATATGTATATGAGAAACATTCAAAAACAAGCTGCTCCAAAACAAACTGTTATAGTGAACGGAAGTATGAAAAAGGTAGTATCCGCAGCAGTTCCTGCAAGATACTAGTTTGTAGCAGTAGTGAAAAAACAAAAAAACGGTCATTGTCAAAAGACAATGACCGTTTTAAGTATACCCGAATAAGCTTATGGCTTTTACTTTCATAACATATATCAAAACAAACTTTTACAAAATTTTTTCATAGTATTGTTTTTTTCTGAAAAATGATAAATAATAAGTGTATGAAGAATTGGTATTTTTTATTTTTAATATTATTTTTTATGTCATCATCAAGTGTTTTGGCTATGCCTGATTACGACAAGAACGACAACACACCGATAATTTATGATGTTACTTATAATGTTAATTTAAGAAACAAATTAGAGGATGATTATCATAAAAAGTACACTGTTAAAGTTGATGATAATCACTACTTAGACACTGCACCTATGGACGCCTATGAAAAAGAAGTCGTTATCCCCTACGCATTAAATAAAAAACGTTGGCAAGATACAATTATAACCAAGTAATTATTTGTTTAATTTTTGTATTGATACCTTTACAAGTTCCTTTTGATTATCTATTGTATGGCTTGCACTTGTTACAAGATAAACTCCACTCAAGCCATAATCAGAATCAGTAAAATCAATTAACTTACCTTTTGATATTCGATAATCACCAAGTAACTCAAGACTTCTTTCTTCTTTTATTCGGTTTAATTCTTTAAGTTTATTTTCTGCTAATTTACCGAGATTATTTGTTTTATTAGTGTTAACAGTTTCTATTTAACAATTTACTATTTTATTTCAATTCTACATTTAAAGTTTCGGCTATTTTGTGTACATCCGGAATTGTATAGATATCTCTTGCTTTTGTTGCTTGCTCACAAATTTTTTCAAAAATTAGGTTTATATCTTTTATTGATTTACCGTTTTTGATTAAATCAGCAAGAATTACTTTTATACCTGTTGTTGGAATAAGTCTTGCCAAATACCATACAAGCCAACCGTTATTGCGTTGTACAAACTCAATATATTTTTCAACCATTTCATTGGTTAAAACAATATCTAAATTATCCATACATACTTGTTCCAAATTACGAGTTATTTCGTTTGAAGCATAATCAGTCTTTGGAACAGTATAACCTGTATACACGGATTTGCCACGAAGTTTTAATTGATATTCGTTTTCTTGATATGAGGCATCATCAATAACTCTCACTGCCGGAATTATAAGACCTGTTTGGTCTTTAATTTTTTTGCGAAGCTCACTTATTTTTCCGCAAATTTCTTCCGCAAATAAAACTAAATCTTCTCCTACAATAACACTTATTTCGTCAACACCAAGCGTGTCAAACATTTCATCTATTTGTGCATAAATGTTTGGTTCATTTTTTTTACTATTCAGTTTAAAAATTTCTTTTAGTTTTTTTATCATATTTCACTTCTCTCGTTTATATTTATTTTTATAAGAATATTTTTTTCAAAGTCAAAATATTGTGTATAATAAGAGTATGATTACAAAAGAAGTAAATGAGTGGATTAAAAAAGTTGAATGCGGCATGTACAAACAAGAAGATGTCATGTACGAATTTTCACGCATAGCAAAATATCTTACAAAAGAAGAACTTTTATTTATTAAACGTAAATTAAGCAACTACATAAAATAATCATAATAGATTGCCTCGTTTTACTCGCAATGACAATTCACTACTCACCATTCACCATTCACTATTTAACCGCAATAATACATTCATAAATTCTGTCAATTTTTTCTTTCATATCAGAAACTTGTTCTTTTAAGTCTTTTACGGTACTTAAAGATGCAAAACGATTTTCTACATCTTCAAGAATTTCTCTGTGTTTTTTCTCCAATTGTTCGGGTGTAACAACTATCCGCTGTTGAATCAAATACATTACAACAACAATAATTATCGGTGAATACTGTAATAAATGTTCCATAATTTTTATCCTTTCATAGTACTTTTGTCAATCTAATTTTACATGATTACCATTTAATGTCACCCAATGACCATTTTCTGTACTTGAAATTTTTGATGATTTTGTATGCTCTAGGTACTTTATTCCGTCTTTTATTTTACTTTCAATTGTTTTTGCTCTTTGGTCATTTGGATTTAAAATTAATTTACCTTTTCTCATTTTTTCTATTATTTTTTTAGCGACAATATCATCAATTAATTTACTCTCTTTATCTAAATTTTTATAATTTAATTCTTTTTTAACTTCTCTTGCAATTTTATACCCCTCATAATTATTATGTAAATCCATATTTGTTTCGGATTTTTTATTTCCATTTAATAAATTTTCAATTTCATGTTTTAAGCCTGCAGTAACACTTGATAATTCGCCATATCTAATTGATAATATTGCCGACATATATGCGTGTTTAAAAGCATCTGCTTCATTATTCCAAGTAGAATTTTTACCTGTTCCTATCTGAAAGTTATACCGTTTTTGATATTCTTTTGTCTTTTTATCTACTTCGTTATTAAATTCTTTTTGAAGTTTTTGACTATTTTTCAACGCTATTATATTTTTTACACAATAAATTAAGTCTTCCATATAATTTCCTTTCTTTTTTATTTTATGTACAATATTTTTATGAAATTTAATGTTTTAAAAAATTATGTATCTGCGTTTATTCTTTCAATACTGGGATATTTAAACATTCTGTTTTTAGTTTTTTACTTTACTATAATCAAACCAGAACTTACCAAAAACTCACAAGAAATTATCGCTAAATTTGGTGAAGATTTAGCTTCAGGACTATTTGAAGGTTTATCTTTTTCCATATATTTATATGTCTTGTTAACTGTTCTAGGGTTATTTATTATTGAAAGAATTATAAAGATTTTTAAAAACTATTCGTTAATTAATCTTTTGAATAACAGGTACCTAAATATCATATTTTATTTGGGTATTATTTTTTCAATTTTGCCCCTATTATTTACTATCATTGTTGTTATCCTATTTTTTATTTATATTCACTTATAAACTTATCGGCCAATAATAATCTACAAGGTATGATGCCGCATCAAGAGGATGCATCAGGTATTTTAGTTCTTTTGATTGTTTTATCTGTCTGTAACTCGGTACATCAATTCTCGAAGAACCCTCTATATACTTCAAGTTATAAATGTTATAAAGTAACTTTTCACATTTGGGACTTACAAAAAGCGAAATATTATCATTTGCGTTATGAATTTTAGAATTAAATGCCATAATCCTGTTTTTAATAGGCGGATTAAACGCTTTTATTTTTATGTCCACATCATAACCAAATTCTAAAAATTTCTTTTTTATTATTACATAGTTCGTAAACTCACTTGTGCAACTTCGGTTATCACCTGATGCATCACCATTGATTATTATTTGTCCCTTATGTTTAGGATATCTTCGCATAACTTCTTCACAAGCCTTTGCGGTTGTTGTGTTTTCCATTGCAATTTCATCAAAATAAAAAACTTTATCATCTGTTTTATGAGCCAAAACCCAACACATAGGGTCTACGTTAAAGTCGCAGGATATATGCATATCCAGTTCAGGCTGATATTTAACGTCAATAACGTTTTTGTCAGTAAAATCTTTTACAACAAGACCTGATGTGTAATGACCGTTTTCAGCAAGCACACAAATTCTGTAATAATCTTCGTCATAAAGTTTTTTTAATTCTTCACAAAAACCCTCCGGCAAAAAGATATTTTGTGTTGTAGGTGCTGTAATTAAACGATAATTCGGCAAAGGGTCTTTTGTAAAAGTATTGTAAATCCAACCTCTTTCCATTTCAGGATTGGTATGACCAAAAATTCGGTACTTAAAATTTTTCCAATTTGGCATAACTCTCTGACGCATACGGGCAAGAAGCATTTTGAAGGTATCAAAAGGAACTTCGGACATTTCTTCTATTTCAACAAAACCTAAATTCAATGATTTTAAATGATTAGGTTCGTCAAAATGTTTAAACAATATTTCTGATTTATTTTTAAATTTCAATGATTGTAAAGAGGTAGACCATTCGTAATCTTTACCTTCAACAAATCCCATATTGTCCAAATGCTCAAAATATGTTTTTAGCGTTGTATCCCTTACAAGAGTGTAAGTCTGTGCCCCGACAAGTCCTCTAATTCCCGGATATTTTAGGCATAATAAAATACCCAAAAGTGAACCGCAAAAAGTTTTTCCGCTGCCGTAACCGCCTTGATAAACAGCAACATCAATACTGTAATCGTGCGGAATTTCCAAAAATTCTCTCTGAGCTTTTAAAAGTGTGTAATTGATATTATATTTTTCCATTTTTTATCCTCCCAAACAATGAAAAACGGCGGT
>DFEL01000149.1:0-933 GCA_002369055.1 Cyanobacteria bacterium UBA3803 | reverse complement strand
CCGCCGTTTTTGGTGCTTATGCTAATTATTAATCAATACAATTTCCTGTATCCACGCAAGAATCTATTTCAATCATTTTATTTACAGACGGTAACTTTGAAGAAAAATGTATAAAGCAAAATTGTAAAATTAAAAATATAAACATTAATATAATTTTATTTGACAGTTTTATTTTATAAAATGTCAGGATTACAAAACTTATACCTATAAAAACAGAAAATATTGCAAAAAATAAAATTTGTATATCTACATTTTGCGTAATAAATGCAGTAAGCGATACTATACCTACATGAAAACACATGAATAACAAGAAAATTAAATTTGCTAATGTAATTACTAAAAAAACTATTATTTCGATAATTTCAAATAATTTTTCTTTCATAAATTTTATATTAAACTATTTTTTATAATTAGGCAATAAAAGTATTATTCATTTAATGCTATAATAATCCTATGTTAAACAAAATCGACAAATGTTTTTTATTATCTTTGATAATGCTAACTTTATGCTTTACATTGCCAATTTTAGTAATAATTACTCTCATAAAATATGACCTTGAATTTTTATTTTCAATGTTTTTTGTTACTTCTGTGTTTAATTATCTTATCATTGTACCGGTATTATTTATTACACAAATTATTACATTTATTATAAAAGTCAGCACAAAAAACAAATATAAAAAAGATTGGATAATAATATTATTTAACTTTATGTCAATATTGTTTTTTGGCTTTATATTACTTTTTTTCTATTTGGGTGCATTAACATTATAATCATTAAATATACAATACTGTTTTTCTTTTTCCCAGCGACCTTTTCTTTCTGTACATTCTTGACTGTCTTTTATGCATAATCCCTGATTACTTTTTTCACATTTGTTGCGAATATAATCCCAACAATAGCCTCTATCAAGACAAGAATCTATTTCAAAA
>DFEL01000180.1 GCA_002369055.1 Cyanobacteria bacterium UBA3803 | reverse complement strand
CCATCTCTAACAGCATAAGTTAAATTTAAATTTTGAAGATGCCCCTTGTAATCAGATAAAAGTTCAATATTATCAACAAAATTTAAACTGTTACCTTCATGCCAAAAACGAACGCATATATCAAGACGTTTCACAATATCGTTTAGTATAGATTCGCCGTGATGCCCAAATGGAGCATGCCCGATATCATGACCAATTGCAATTGCATTAACAAGTTCTGAATTAAGTTTTAAAGTTTTGGCAATAGTTTCTGCTATTGAAGCAACATGTGTAACATGTTCTATTCTTGTACAAATGTGGTCATTTTCTGTTGCAAAAAATACCTGTGTTTTATTTTTCATACGTCTGTATGCAGTAGAGTGCAACAATCTGTGTTCATCTCGCTCAAACGGAGAACGACAGTCATAAGCAGTTTTATAAATTTCCTTAACTCTTGATACTGCTTGTGCATATTTTGGATTTTTTTCATTCATAGCGACAGAAGAAAAATCTGCCATTTTTTTTGATAAATTTTCAGTCATAATAAAATATTTTACACTTTTTTAAGATTAATTGATAATCTATTTATATGATTTTAATTTTTTATTTATACTCACTTAACATAAAATGCTATAAAAAACAACTCAAGCATAAGCCTGAGTTGTTTTTTATATTAGAATATAAAATTATACCATTGGCTTTAAAGAAGACTTATAAATTTCTCTCACGATATCTTCTTTTGCTCCATAAGGTGAAACTGATAATAACAAACCTAAAGATGGAGTTTCAAATGTCAATTTTACAAGTTTTTCAACATCATCTTCTGTAAATCCTTCGTCTTCAAGTTTTTCTGAAACTCCAATTGATTTTAGCCATTCTTCAACTCCTTTTGCTGCTTTTTCGGCTTCATCAGGATTGCCGCTAAGTCCTAAAACAATTGGAGCAAGCACATCTGCTAAAATATATGATTTTTTAGGATAAATAACTTTTACTACCGCAGGAAGCAACATTGCTAAACCCAAGCCATGAGATAAATCCGGTTTCACCGCACTTAAAGGGTGTTCCAAAGCATGAGTATAATGTAGCAAACCATTATCAAAAGAAACACCGCCCATAGTTGCAGCGTAAGCTAAAAAGTATCTTGCTTCCAAATCTTCCGGATTTTCCAGTGCCTTTGGTAAATATTTAGCAACAAGTTCAACAACTTCTTTTGCTAAAGTAATTGAATAAGGTGAAGAAACAGTTGTTGTAGCAGCCTCAATAACATGATTTACAGCATCAACAGAAACATATCTGGTTTGTTTTGGAGATAATTTAACCATTAACTGAGGATCATCAATAGCATAAGTAGGGTATATACAATCATAAGCAATTACCGGTTTGAAATTTTTTGCTAAATTTGAAACAACAGCAAACCTGTTAGTTTCAGTACCTGTACCGTGAGTTAAATTAATAGACACAATAGGCACCGCCTTTGTAACTTCAAATTGACCTTCAATCAGTTCTTCCGCTGTTTTATCAGGATATTCAAGAAGAATAGCAACAGACTTTCCGGCATCAGTAGGTGAACCGCCACCGATAGCAATAACAGCCTTAGCACCAAAGTCGCAAGCCAATTTTGTAGCCTCGTTTACATGGTCTGTCGTAGGATTTGGAGTAACTTTATCATAGTTTACGTAATCAATTTTATTATCTTTCAATGCTGCTTCAACAACATCCCACGCACCTGTTGATTTATAAGCATTTCTACCTGACATAACTATAACTTTATCTATACCTCTTGATTTTAAATCTTTTGATATGTCACGGATTTTTTGGATTGCTCCAACACCAAAATATACTAATGTTCGTGTTCTTAATTCTTTTACATCATTAATATCAATATTTTTTTCCCACATAAAAAACCTCCTTTTTTAATAACCCAATATATATATATTTGCTAAAAATAAAAATATGTCAACATATAAGCAAATTTATGATATTATTGAAATATGAAAAAAATACTAATAATTACAGCCATACTACTCGTACAATTATCTGCATTTGCGATTGAAGATTGCAGCTGTAATCACCATCATCATAAAGAAACTGATATTAATATAAAAGAAAACTCCATTTTAACAATTAAAGATTGTATCTCAATCGGAGTAAAAAACAGCCCGGTAATAAAGGAATATGCCCATAGATTAGAAATAGCCAAAAGTAATGTTGGAATTGCAAAATCCGCATATTTTCCGGAATTTAGTGCAGGTGCAGGATATAGACAGGAATTCAATTCTAACAGGGAAGAATTTTCAAGAAATTACAGAGAACTTCCATCCGTAAGCGTAAGTCTTAATAAAATGATTTGGGATTTTGGAAAAACAACAGCCAACGTTAAAATGGAAGAATTTTTAAAAATCGCAGCCGAATATGAATTTGAGGACATTGTTTGTACTACCGTATTTAATATCAAAACTCACTATTACAACTTGCTTCGTGCAAAAGCCGAATACGAAACACAAAAAATGAACTATGATTTGCAAACAAAAATAGCGAAAGAAATTCAAAAGTTAGTAAGTGAAGGTAAAAAAAACCAAGCAGATTTATTTAATGCACAATTACGCCAATACAAAGCAAAAGTTGAACTAAATAATTCGGAAGTTTCATATAAAAATGCAAAAGAAGAATTAAACAATGCTATATATCTTGACAATGCACCTGATTACAAGATTTACGAAACACAAACTTTTTCATACAAACCACAAAAACAAAATTCCATAAAAAATATTTCATACACACAAACAAAACAACAAATCAAAAAAGATGATACGATATTTACACATCCAAAATTCACATACACTGAAGCAGTTGAAAAAGCATACAAAAACAGTCCTGACATAAAAGCACTGGTAGCAACAAAAAACTCCTTTGAACAAGCACTTTTGCTGGTAAAAAGAAGCTATTACCCTGAACTAAATGCCGGTGTAGGATATGATTTTTTAAATACAAACCAATTTAAAAATAACGGTTTATCGGTAGGTGTTTCTGTTGAGTCATCAATTAATGCAATGCGTCAAAAATATGACATAAAAGGGGCAAAAGCACAACTGGAACTCGCAGATACAGAAATAGAAACATTCAAAAAGAATCTTTATTTTACAGTAAGAAAATGCTTAAACAACGTAAATACAACATATAAAAACATATCAGAAAATAAAGAAAAGATGCAAAAAGCCTCTCAATACTTTGATATAACCTATTCAAATTATGAAAAAAATATAACATCTCAATTGGATTTGGAATATGCAAAAGAAGTTTATATAAATTCAATAAAAGAATATACAAATGCAGAATATAAATATAATATTGCCCTAATCAATCTTGAAATGGCAATGCACTATCATTTAATAGATTATCACGACGACGCTGAACACGCAGCAGAATATCACGAAGGCGACGAAAATGAATCATTAAGTAAATTTATAAAATGTGGAAAAAAGCACCAAAAATAAGGTAAAGTATGTTTAAAAATAATATAAAAGCTCTTGAAAAAATAAACAAAAACCTTTCAAAAAAAATAAATAAAATTTCATTAAATAAAGCTTCTCAAAATCTTGGAGCTTTAAAAAATCAATATGGAGAATACATATTAACTTCGGGAGACAGATATATTGATGATACGCCAAGTCCTTTAGAAGCAGCAAAAAAAATATATGAAAGTCAAATAAAATCAGCCACAAGTCGTCACGATTTTATCGTAATATTTGGTCTTGGGCTTGGCAATTTATTAGATTATATTCACCAAAAAAGTATTTCTTCTCTAATTTTATATGAACCTGATTTGAATATTTTAAGGTTTACGTTTGAATACGTGGATTTAACAAAATACTTTACAGATGGAAGACTCTACATAACTGACAACATAAATGATTGTACCAAATACATAGAAGAACGTTATTTATTGGATGATAAAATCGAATTTGTTTTTCTCAAAAATTACTTAATGCTACATTCAAGCGAATTTACACTGCTAACTGAGCGAATATATGAAACTTGTCAAAACAAAATTGTAGATTTAAATACAATAAAAAAACTTTCAAAAGATTGGGTTATTAATACTCTACATAACGTTACCGACAAGGCTAAAAACTATCCCGTAAATTTACTTGAAAATAAATTTAAAAACAAAACCGCACTTGTATTAGGTGCAGGCCCATCATTAAAAGATAACATTGAAATAATAAAAAAGAACAGAGATAAATTCATTATTTTTGCAGTGCATAGAACTCTTGAAATCCTAAAAAATAATGATATCTTTCCTGATTTTTGTGTCGTAATTGATGCAAAATGGTTGAAAGATTCCCTAAAAACCGACAATGAATATCTTAAATCAATTAACGTTATTGAGGATATTAAATCTGATTATTACCTGAGATTAAAAACGTTTAAACACTATTTTATTTATTACTCACAAAACAACATCTTCAGTAACAAATTACAAATGAAATTACCAACTAAACTAAAATGTTTGGAAACAGGAGGAACAAGCACTATTTGTGCGTATAGGTGTGCAAAACTTATGGGCTTCAAAAATATTATTTTTGCAGGTGTTGATTTGGCATTCAAAGATGACACCGCATACTGCACAGGTCAAATTGCAGTAGCAAATGACGGTAAATCAATAAAATTACACAATAATATTATTCCCCTTGCAACTGTAAAATCAATCACAGGAGAATACGTTAAAACAAGAGCAGACTACGCAGAATTTATAAAACAATTTGAAATAATTTTTGCTAAAGATAAAACTTCAAATTTATACAATTTAAGCACGTTTGGTGCCTTTATCAACGGAATGCAGTACAAATCTTTGGAAGAAATTTTATCTGATGAAACAGTATCATCTTCCCAAATTATTGAAGAAACAATTAAATCATCTTCTTCTTTTGAAGAAAAAATACATACAACTTCATTGGATATACTAAAGGAAGAACAACAAAAAATACGACCTGTTATTAATTCGGTTCAAGAATGGTTTGAAATGTACAAAGACCATCCTTCATTTTTTGAATATGCAACACCAATTATAACATCAATAACTTCCACAATGATATTACAAGATATAATTCAAATAGAAATAATACAGTTCTCTAAACTTGTTTTATCAAAAGATAACAAAATCAAAAAAGAATTAATAGTAAATATGTTTAATACAATTCTTAACTACTCAAAAAATTTAGATAACTTAATAAATATTGAAAACAAGAAATAATTATGGTATAAGGATAGATTATGAAAGATATTAAGGACATTTTAAAAGACGCCGTTGACAAAATTAAATCAGCGGTAGAAAAAGAAGACATACCATTGAAAGATGCTTATGCTCAAATGGATGCAGATTTAGAGGCAGCAGAAAAAGCCTATGGCAAACCTTTGTTTCCAACAGATGATGAGCAAATACCTCTTGACGAACATTATCTTAAAACATTAGGCTTTAAAGATAATGACATATCATTTGATGCAATAAAAGCACGATACGAAGAACTGTTGAATAAATATAATCCGGAAAATTTTGCCGGTGATGAAGAAAAACAAAAAAAAGCAGTAAAAAGAATAGATATGATAAACCAAGCATATCAGTATTTTGAACGTAAACATACAGAAGAAAGCGAGCAATAAATGAACATTTTTCAAAAATTATTTAAAGTCGTGCAATCGTTTTTACATGCATTTGTAAACAAAATTCAAGACCCTATTTTAATGGCAGAACAAGCAATCCGTGATTTGAAAAAAGATTACGATACAAGTATGAAAGGTCTTGCAGAAATAAAATCTCTTGCAATAGATACTCAAAATAAAATTGCAGAACAAACAGAAATAGCAAAAGATTATGAAAAAAAAGCACTAACATTGTTGCAAAAAGCACAATCAGGAGATTTAAGCCAAGCAGATGCTGACAGATTAGCATCAGAAGCATTAAAGAAAAAACAAACAGCAATTGAAAATATCAAAAAATACACTCTTGATGCAAAAAACTATACTACTATGTCAGAAAAAATGGAAAGCAAAATCGCTAACCTAAAAGAACAAATACAAAATTGGGAAGACGAAGTTAAAACATTAAAAGCACGTCATAGAGTAGCAGTTACATCAAGAAAAATAAGCAAACAAATGGTTTCTATGAGTGATAACAATGCACAAGCACTATTAGAAAACATGAAAGAAAAAGTACACAAAGAAGAATCAATGGCTCAAGCCTATGAAGAAATGACAACTATTGAAACAGATATAGATAAAGAAATAAATGCAGCAATCGGTACAACATATTCAGACGAAGTTCAACAATCACTATTGGAATTAAAAAAACAAATAACTCCAAAATATTTAATTGAACAAAAAGATATTGAAACAGAAAATAATTAGTATAAAAAGGAGTAAAAATGTACATAGCAATTTATGGGATAATTATTTTTGTAATTATAGCTTGTATCGTACCGATGTCAACAGGTTTTCTTGCCGCACTCGGATTAATATTTGTGGTTGTTTTAATCATAGCATTGGCTAAGAGAAATTTTGATTTAAAACAAAGTATGAACAAATATTCTGAAGATATGAGAATTATACAAAACGTTAAAGAAGGTGGCGTCATAAAACTGGCTAACGTTGAAGGATATGATACGGATTTAGATTTGAAAGTTATTGGTAGAAATCTATACATGGAAGGCGATTATAGCTGGTATGAATTGGAATGCGTTAGAAATGACGGTGAAAAAGTTTGGGTTGATGTCGATGATGATGATGATTTAGTCGTATCAGTTGTGTTAAAAAAACTGACAATAGGTGATTTACGAATTACAACATCTCTAAAAGAAATTGACGAAAACGAATCCGGCTCGGTATACTATCTTAACAGACAGTATAGTTATGTTGATTCAGGCGATGCAAAATTCTACAAACATTGCGACGACAAAAAAGTAGAAAAATTGTATTACTGGGATTTTAAAAACGGAAACTACCTCGTTTCAGTTGAAGAATGGAAGAATGAAGAAGGCAAATCTGATTATGCTTGCTACTATTCGCAAGTTATAAAACCATCTGCTATTACGGTTTATTCTACACATGGTGAGGAGCAAAATTAATGAAATATTCTATTTTGACAAGTCTTATATATATTGTAGTATCTTGTTTAATGCTAATTTTTGGTAAATGGATGTTTACTAAATGTATAAAATATGATATGTACGGTGAAATAAAAAAGGGTAATGTTACGGCAGTTATTCCATATTGCGGATTTTTATTCGGTAATGTTGCTGTTTTAATAGGAGCATTTGTCGGTGAATCAACATTTCCTTTTAAAATAGATTTAATATACTACATAATTTATGCACTATTGGGAATTTTCTTAATGTTATTCTCAGGTTTTATAGTAGAAAAAGCAATTTTACACAAATTCGATAATGTTGCAGAAATAGTAAGAGATAGAAACATCGGTACAGCAGCAGTTCACTTTGGTATCTATGTTGCATCAGGTTTAATTATATCGGCTTGTGTAACAGGTGACACATTGGCAGCACATGGAAAAATGTACGGTGTTATATCATCGTTTGTATATTATATGTTAGGTATGATTTTCTTAATCATTTTTGCAAAAATATACGATAAACTTACACCTTATTCTTTATTGGGTGAAATTGAAGAAGATAATGTTGCTGTCGGAGTGTCATTTGCAGGAAATATTATCGCAATAGGTCTAATTTTAATGAGAGCAACTCTTGGTGATGTCGGAACTTGGCAACACGGATTATTGCTTTATTTTATTGATTTAACAGCAATTGTGCTTTTACTTCCAAGTATTGCTTTCATTTTGGACAGAATGGTAGTAAAAGCAATCAACATAAAACAAGAAATTAAAGACAATAACGTAGCAGCAGGACTCGGTGAAGCATTTGTCATCATTGGCTTTGCATTGTTAATCTTCTTTATGGTTGATTTCGTTAATATAGTATAATTTGATAGTGAAAATTTGAAGTATGATAGTAAATCCTAAACAAAAAAAAGAAAATCTGTTTTTTTATAACAACTTAATGTTTATTTGTGCTGTTTTTTGTTTAATTTGTTTTTGGACATATTATAGCATTGAAAGCCAAACAATAGCAAAAAGAAGTTACAGTCTTGATGAAGGTTCAATGTATGGACCTATTGTTGTAAAAAAAGGTCAACCAAAGATTTGTAAAATTCGTTCATTAATGTATGGCGAAAATACAAACATATATTTTTCGGGTGAAGTACTGGATAAAGATAAAGATACTTTGTATGAATTCGGTAAAGACCTGTGGCACGAAAGCGGATATGATTCTGAAGGATACTGGTCAGAAAGTGACAGAAACATGGAAGCAAAACTTGCTTTTACCGAACCAGGCACATATTACATACAATTTCATACAGATGAAAATATGATGAAAAATATCAGTTTAGAAATTGTAGTAAAAAAAGGTAGCGGTATCCCTCATTTAATGAT
>DFEL01000182.1 GCA_002369055.1 Cyanobacteria bacterium UBA3803 | reverse complement strand
CTCGTAATGACATGTAATGAGTAGTTGAATAGTTGAACAGTTTAGCCCTTCAACCCTTCAACCCTTCAACCATTAATCCTTTTGATAAAATTTAACGGATATGATTTTTGTTGGTCTATTTGTTTTTATTGTTATTATGTTTACTTTTTTGTTCAAAAACCAAGACGGAAAATTATCAAATGGGAATAAAACTTCATTTTGTTTTGAATTAAATTTAAGTTTTGATGAACTGTTATTTATTGATATTTCATATTTTAAATTTTTGTTCTCAGTATTCAATTCTATTAAGTCAATATCAGAACCGTTTATTTGTTTTTCAAAAATAATGTTATTATCGTTTAATTTGTGTTGTATCTTAATTTCTTTTATTTTTAGTTTATTTTTTGAATTATACCAAGCATCAGGTAAATATGACAAATTGTTTGTTGAAAGTGCATTGTCTAAATCTTTTAAGTTTTTTTTACCTTTTTCTTTTATTAAAAATAAATTGTTTTCGGTTTTTATGGTTGAATAATCAGGGTTTAGTAACATTTTTTTATAAAAAGGATTAATTCTTAACGACGGATATACGTTATCAAATCTTGGTATATTTGTTTCTAAAAGAATAATATTTGGTTCAATATTTGCAATTTTTTTATTTTGTTTTGAACTAACAATGTTGAAATAGGATGTATAAGGTATTGGCATTTGTTTGTGGAAAATGAAATAATTTATACCGCTGTTTAAATCAAGAAAATCATTTTCTGCTTTTGAATATTTATTTAAAATTTTTTTTATTTCAGTTGTGTTTTGTTCAGCTAAACTTATTGTTTTCCACTTTGTAAGGTTAGGAATACTTGTTGTTACCAGTAAAATTGCAAAAATGGCTGCTGCATATTTGATATTTTTATTATTAATAAATAAAAACGGAATTATAAATGCAAGATATGAAAGAGAAATATCTCTTATTCTAAGCATCAAAATACCGTCAATTCTTCCTAATGAATAATTTATAGAAACGCAAACAAATAATATTGCAAATAAAAGGACAAAGACATTACTTAAGTTTTTATTTTTATATTCTTCTACAAGTTTGATTATGAAAAATGGTGTTACTAAAAATGCAAATAATTTTATTAAGTCAGAAGGTATTTGATGTAATTTTAATGGTGGAAAATTATTACCAAATGCTATCAGGTTACATTGAATGTAATCAATTGCTGATGTTATGTAATTGTACAAAAAATCTTTAGATAAAAACATTATCAGTCCAATTAAAATTATTGAAACATACTTTTTTGGTTGTTTATAGAAAACGTAAATTGCTAATGGTAAACTTGCTAAAAGCCAAAATGTTCCGTACGTAGTCCAAAAGAAAAGTCCTGCAAATGCAAATAGAATATATGAAAGCAGCCATAAAATATTCTTTTTGCTTTTTATAAATACTAAAAAACTCAAAATATACAGTTGCGGAATATTAAAAGCACTAAACATTGAAAAACTTATCAATATTGGGGCTTTCTTGAAAATGTAGTAAGACAGTCCAACTGTTAGCATAAGTATAATGTTGTCAAATAGGCTTCTTCCAAGATAAAAACTGTTTAATGTGTTTTCTCTAAATATTTTTTCGCTTAATATTGGAGGGATTACATCGCAAAATCCGTGAACGAGCATAACATCTTTATAAAATGCCATGTTATAATGACTGTGCATAAGCCAAACGGCAAGCTTTTCGCCTTCGTGGTGTATATCAACAGTGATGTTACTAAAATTATATCCGTTGCCAAATAATGCTATAAAAACAGGCATAAACGCAAAAATAGATAATTCCGGCTGCTCTTTTTTGTACAAATTAACATAAGAATTAATAATTGAAAAAATAATTAAAAATATTATAAAACCCGCCAAAACAGGATAAAACTTACGGTTAAACGGGTATAAAATTAAATACCAAAATGATAAAATTGTTTGAAGTGTCATAAACAAACACTTGTTATCTTGGATAAATGGTTTAATCTTAAAATTTATATCGGGTAGTTCAATTTTAAAACGTAATTTAGGAAAAAGTTTATAAATCGGAATGATTATAAAAAATGTTGCAATATACAAAGGAAATGTTGCCAAATCTAATAATTTGTTGTGATTTTTATATATTGATTCCCCGACAAAAAAGTCGTTTAAGTTCGTATATCCGATTTTATCGTATAAAAAATGATAAATAAAGCACACTATTCCGCATGATAACAGCGAAATTATTATGTAATCAAGTGAACATAAGCGTTTATCCATAAATGTATTTTACAATAAAAAATATTACATATTGTCTATATTTTATAAAATAACAATTTATAATTAATGTTGCATATAATTTTTATTTTTTATGTAAAATTTAACTTGTCCTGCTCGGACAGAGGAAACTTTTGGTGGCAAAAGTTTCACAAAAGCCACGACCCGATTTCCATTCATTAATTTTCACTAAATTCAACTTGAGCAAGCAAACTCACTACGTTCAAACAATGCTTGCTTGCAGTTGTTTCATTAAGTGAAAATTATTCATTACAATAGGGTCGCAACAAAAATCGCCCTTTGCGAAATGAGCCATAATTGTTATGTTCTGTGACAATTAGTCCGCATTGTCTGAACAACAACATTTTGTGTGAGTTTGCGGACTTGATACAGAACATTTACAAATTATGAGCGAATGAAGTACAGGGCAGGAGTTTCTTTGTACCACGTTTCTTTGCGGTCAAAGAAATGTGGTATAAAAAAATAATTATGTTACACAACATTTATTATAAAATGTTGCATATACAAATGTAATATATTTGTTTTATTTATGCATCAATAATGCCACCGCCAATTACAATATCATTATCATAAAATACAATTGATTGTCCTATCGCAATTGATTTTTGCATGTTTTCAAAATGTACTTTTACACTATTGTTATCTGAAAATGTAACTTTAACAGGTGTTAAATCTTGTGTTGAACGAATTTTTGCCTTACATTCCAAACCTTTCGGCATGTTATCAAAGGCTATCCAATTTAATTTTGTCGCAATAAGTTCATCTTTCATTGTTTCATCTTTAAATCCGACAACAACTTCGTTTGTGTCTTTACGTAATTCAATTACATAAAGGGCTTCTGTTGATGATACACCAAGTCCCTTTCTTTGACCTATCGTGTAATTCCAAATTCCGTTGTGTGTTCCTAAAATTTTTCCGGACTTGTCAACAATATTTCCGATTTTATCTTGAACTTCAAGCAACTCGTTGTAATCACCTTCGTAAAAATCTTGACTATCAGGCTTATCGTGAACAGGAATACCTGCATTTTTAGCAATTTCTCTTATTTCTTCTTTTGTATATTCTCCAAGCGGCAGAATAATATTTTTTAGCTGTTCTTGCTTAAGTCTGTATAAAAAATATGATTGGTCTTTCTTTAAATTTGAACCTCTTTTTAAATAATATCTTCCGTCTTTTTCTTCAATTTTTGCATAATGTCCTGTCGCAAATTTGTCAAATTCTATGCCATTCATTTTCGCAATTTTGGGTAAAACATCAAATTTGATTAAACTGTTGCACCAAATACAAGGATTTGGAGTTCTGCCTTGCAAATATTCCTTTTTAAAGTTTTCCAAAACAATTGCTTCGTATTGCTCTGCACAATCAAAAACGTGATAAGGAATTCCAAGTTGTTCACAAATCTTTTTTCCTGCTTCAATGTCTTCTTTTTCATCAGGGCCGTAACAAGCACCATGAGTTGATTTTGTTTTTAATTTATTCATTTTTTCTTGAATTTTTTTCTGAACACCGTTTTTGCCCCAAATGGACATTGTTGCACCAATAACTTCGTGTCCTTGTTGTTTTAATAGATATGCGGCAACTGCGGAGTCTACACCGCCTGAAATTCCTACTAATATTTTCATTATAATCCTTTACTTATAAAAATGTTCGGTATACCATAACATATATTCAATATTGACACACAAACATATTTTTAAATCAAGAAAGGAAATTTTATGAATGGTTTAACTCCATCACTAATGAAGTATCTGAAATTCATATATAAAAGCATTGAAGACTCAGGAAATGTTCATGCAAAAGATTTATCAAAAATGTTGAATGTTGGTCGTTCATCAGTATCTGAAGCTTTAAAACTTCTTGAAAAAAAGGGCTATATTGAATATGAACGTTACGGACAGATAACTTTGACTTTACTTGGTGCCCAAACTGCAAATTTACAATTAAAAAGGCATCAAATAATTTGTAATTTTTTAAAATATGTGCTTGCCATAAATGAAGAAGAAACGGATGAAATTGCAGACAAATTTGAATATACAATTCCGGAAATTGCAATAGACAGGTTTGTAAGATTTTTGAATTTTATGCAAATTTGTAGTTGTGAAAATCAAAAATGGATAAAAAATATGCAGGAATACGCAAAAACTCAAAAGATTACAAGCAAATGCGGAAGTTGCAAAGGTGGTTGTCGAGGCGGATGTTGTAACTAAGATAATTGTGCAGAAATTACTCTTTCTATTCCCGCCAAATCTTTTTCTACTTCAATATTTTCAAATCCGTTATTTTTTAAAATGTTTTTGACATCTTCACATTGTCCTAATCCAATCTCAAATGCAATATGTCCTTTAGGATTTAAAACTTTGTAGGCTTCTTTTGAAATTTTTTCATAAAATTCTAACCCTTTTTCGTCATTAGTATAAAGTGCCAAATCAGGGTCAAAAGAAACTTCTTTTTGGATATTTGCTTTTTCTTTTATCGGTATGTATGGCGGATTTGAAATAATTATGTCAAATTTTTCGTTTTCTCTGACATTTGAAAAAATATCGGATTTTCTAAAAATTGCTTTGTTGTATAAATTTAATCTTGAAGCGTTATTTAAAGCAATTTGCAGAGCATCTGACGATATATCAAGCCCGATTACCTGTGACAGACTGTAATTTGCTACCATGCAAGCAATACATCCTGTTCCTGTTCCTACATCAAGAGCAAGTTTATAATTGTTTTTATTAATTATATCAACGGCTTTTCTGACTAAAATTTCGGTTTCATCTCTGGGGATAAGTGTGTCTTTTGTAACTTCAAATTTCTCACCCATAAAATATCCGTAACCGAGTATGTGTTGAATGGGTTTTCGAGTTCTTGCTCTTTCATGTGCTTTTTCACGAACAATATTTAGTTTACTCTCATCGAGTTTTTTACCCATAATTATATCAACAGCAGTTAAGTTACAAAATTTTTCTATTAACAATTTAACTTCCGCATTTGCTTCGTTTTCTTCAATCCCTGCAGATGTTAATATTTTCACTATTTCTTGAATACTCATCTAAAATCTCACTTATCATATTTTTTAAATCTAATTTTGACAAATTATCCGTATCTTGTTTTTCTATATTATATTTTTTGCACAAACTGTCATAATAATAAAGTTGTTGTTTTGTTGGAGCCTCTTTTGACATTTTTACTTGCTTTAAAAAGTTTCTTTTTTCTTTTTCAAACTGTTTTTGTGCTTCAATTAAAGGCTTTTGGCTTTCTTTATAATCATAATATTTTTTGCATTCATTAATAAATAAAAGAGTTTCTTGTTTAAATTCATCATTAAAAATAAATTCTTGCAAAAATTCAAAATGTGGATTGTTTATCTTAAAATAATATTCTTCGTCATCAATAAAATTTTGTAAAATTTCATTCACACTAAAATTAGGACTTTTTTTTACTAAAGCCCTTAAATAATTACACAAAGCAGATTTTTGAGCTTTTGATAAACTCAAAAATATTTTACTTTTAATGTATGACATACATAAATATTAACGCAAAATATCAGAAATTGTTAATTTTTCACCGATTTTTGCATTGTGGAATGCCAACATTTTTTTGTAAATTGGATTTGAAACATTATATGATTTAACTGTTTTTTCTTCAACAGGAGTTTCTGTAACTTTATCTAAAACTTGTAATTTAACAATTTTGTTTTCGTTCATTGCTTAATACCTCTCGTATTTATATAAAGTTTTCATTGATAAAAAAATTGACTTTTTAGATGATTTTATCTTAACAAATATTTACAAATCTGTAAATAGACCGTAAGATTAAAAAAGAAAAAGTTGGTTTGAAATCATGTATTAATCATGGTTTTGACGATTTGTAAATTTTTGTAAAAATTTTTTGTACAAGTTCAAAATTAGGTCAAAAAATAGGCAAAAAACCACTTTATAAACATGTAAATATATAAAATTTCGGTTATTATTATGAGCACAATGACACTTGCAGAAGCAAGAATAAAATTGAATATGCCATTTGCATCTGACGCAGAGGTGCGTAGTGCTGCTCAAAGAAGTAACATTCAAATAATTGATTTAAATTTGGGTGGTATTAAGAATACTGCAAATCTGAGCGATTTAAATAATAAATTAGGTGGTTCTTTATTTGGTGCAAGTACAGCATCGCAAGCAGGCTCTAATGAATCATTGTTTGGTAGTGGTACATCAAATTCACAACCTTCATTAGCATTATCCATGTCTGGTTCCGGCAGTAATATCTATGGTGATATGGGAGTTAGTTTTACCGGTGTTAAAGACTCTGCTTTAGTTTTATCGGATGAGATAAGTCATGCGTCTGTCCGTAAGGATGGTAATATAGGTGATTCTATACCTCAAGTTTCCTTGAACGATGTCTTAAAAAATCAAAATTTAGGTGAAATACGTGTTGTAAACGGTAAACTTGTTGCTTTTGATAAAAACGGTAAAGAATTAATTGGTGCAGATGGTCGTCCTCTTAATATAGATGCAAGTGATTTAAATGAAGGTATTTCTTCCGTAAAATATATTGAAGTTCGTGGCAAAAATGGTAAGATTCATACTGAGTTAATTATTGAACATTCGGACGGCAGAACTACACAAAGACGTGTTCGTGCAGGTGAATTAGGTTTTTCGGAAAAAGGTGAAAATTTTGATCAAAGGTTGCAAAGATACTTTGGTTTGTCTACTGAACAATATGCACAATTATCAGATGATGAAAAGAAACAATATTCTTTAAAATACCAAAAAGGTATTCGTGACGCAGCATATGAACATGCGATAAAAAAAGGAAAATCAAAACAGGAAGCTGCACAAATTGCTAAAAACGCAGTGATAAATGATTTTAGAGCGTTGTGTCGCAGAAGTGGAAAAAGTCCTGAAGAAATGAAGGGTATAGCCATTACTTTATATGGTTTAGATCCTGAGGTTGCAGAACGTGAAGTTAAGAAATACTGTGATGAATCCATAACTAAGAGTGATGTATCAACATTTGCAAGTGGAGTTGTGGATAATGTTCATTTGGCAGATAATCCTAAATTGCAGGCTTCAGTTGTAAGTGGGGCAGCAGAAGCAGGAAAAGTTGCAGGTGTGTCTCCTGAAGTTGCTACATCAATTGGAAATGCAATTGTTGAAAATAAATTTCATGGCAGAGACGCAACAATAGAGGCTCTAAGAACTCAATACGGATTAAGTGCTGAACAAGCAAATGAATATTATAAAAATTTACCTGAAGAAGAACGTCAAAAAATTGAAGATGAAACTTTAGATGCAATCTCAACTGTTCAAACAGAAGTTGCTGCGGATGAAACACAGCCGGAAGATGTTAGACATGACGCAGCTGATTTATCAACTGAATATATTACTTACATTGATGATGCTGAATATCAAATGCAAGTTATTCAAAATAACAGCGATTACATTATGCAAAATGCAGATGAAGAAATGCAACATT
>DFEL01000125.1 GCA_002369055.1 Cyanobacteria bacterium UBA3803 | reverse complement strand
CTTATTTCAACAGATTTAGCACATACAGAAGAAATTTTAAGTGATTCAGTACTTGACGTGCTTGGTGCACAAGAGATATACAAAGATGAAGACTACAATGAAGGTTTTGCATCTCAAATTGACTTGGATGAACTTGCAGCAGAAACGGCTGCTGACTTTGTTGAAGATTTTATTGATGATAGTAAGGAAGCAGAAATGCCATATAATAACGATATAATTGAAGGTGAATTTAAAGAATTACCTGATGATGCACAGGTAGAAGAACCTGGTGAGTTGGAAGAATTGCCTACGGATGAAGAATTAGCTGGTTTTGCCGAAAAATTTGAAGAAACATCTTTCGATGATGAACCAGAACCTTTAGAAATGCTTAATTCTGACAATTCAACATTTGAAGGTTTTGAAGGTTTAGATGTGCAAAATACTGATATAACACAGCATGCACCACTTGATACTGAAACACTTGAAATGTTTAGTGAAAGTGATATTAACACCAATGATATCTTAACTTCAAATGATAATGCTAATAATATTCAAGAAGATATTAGTAATAATGAAAATAGTATAGATTTATCGGAATTTTTACAACAGGATAATACGGATTTAACTGAATCAAGTGTAAATGCTTTATCAAATATTGATAATTTAGATGTACTTGATGAATTTTCAGCACCTGATTTGCAAGATAATGTTGATAATATAGAAGAAGTAAGTACTGAAACAAATATTAATGATGAATTATCGTCTAATTTAGAGCAATATGAGGATATTTCAGTTGATGAGTTTGATATAAACAGTACAGAAGTACCGGAAAACACAAGCGATGACACAATTGCAGAAAATGATATGGTTCAAGATGAGGCACTTGAACTTCAAGAGATCGAAAAGGTTGGTTCATTAGAAGATTTAGAAAACTTTGAATTACCTGTAAATATGGATTTACCAGCACTTGAATTTGACGAAAACTTGGATAAATTAAATGAAAATAATTTGGAACTTGAACAAGATACTCAAGTTGAAGAAATTTCGGAAACTGAAGAATTACCTCAAACTTTAGACGAAATTTCTCAAAATGTTACTTTCGACGAACAAGGTAATATTGAAGAAATTAGCAAATCTGATGAAATTCAAGAAACTCTACAAGAAAGTATTGAAAATAACATTCAAAATGAAGAAATCCAGGAAGAAAATACTATCAATCAATCCACTTTAGATGACAATGATGACACGAGTGGTCTTGAAGAATTTACGGTTGATATGGCTGCGGCTTACGAACAAGCCAATCCACAGGCATTTTCAAATATAAATAATTCAAATTATGATTCACCTCAACAAGAACAAGTCATGCCTGAGTATAACGAAGCCGATTTTAAATTAACAGACGATTTACCAAAGCTTGATAATCTTGAACCTGTTAATTTAGATGAACAAAATCCTGTACTTGAAGAAAATTCTCAATCAGAAAATACTTTAATAAATGATTCAGTTGAGATGTTAGAACCGGCAATTCAAAATAATGAATTAGCTGAATTACCGGAATTAGATGCTTTATATGAAGTAGAAGATTTGCAGCCTGATAATATTAATGAATTTTCATCCATGCAAATTGATAATTTTCAGGAAGATACACCAACTGCTACGGAACAAGAAGCAACTACACAAGCAGAATCGCAGCAAGAAGACTATTTAAACAATAGCTTTACAGAAATGGAAGTATACAGACCTGAATCAGATAGTACTGCTGATATGACCATAGAAAGTTTTGAAGCACCTTTGCAAAAAGAATTTAATGCTGATGATAATAGTCAAACAAGTGAAATTGAAGGTTTTAACCTTGATGAATTGTCCGCACAGCAAAATGATGAGTCTTCTGCATATTCTGATATAAACTTAGATGATTTAGATTCGGATGATGACGAATTTGGAGATTTTAACTATACGGATACTGCTGATAATAACTATTCAAATGCAAATAATCTCGACATTGACAATATAAATATTGATGACATAGATATAGATAACATTGATATAAATAATATTGATATTAATAATATCGACATGTCAGAATTTGATGTAAATAATTTATCTGCAATCGAGGATATACCGGATGCCACTCAACAAGCACCTGAAGTTGAATTTGTCCAAAATGATGCCCCTAATGGCGAATATGTCCCAGATTTCAACCAAAATGATGAAAATACCATAAATTCACTTTATGATGAAAATACAAATACACAAAATCCCGGAGAGGCAATTAATCAGTCATTTGACCAAAATAACGTAGGACCTCAGCAACAAAAACCTAAAAAATCAAAAGGGCAACAAAAAACATCACCATTACTTGGAATATTGCTAATTGTCCTAATAATAGCATTTGGATTTATGAAAAAAGATTTAATTTTAGAAAAATTTAATGCACAAAAAGGTGTAAATTACGAACAAGACCAAAATATGCCTGTTGAAGGTGAAACACAAGAAGATATTGAAAATGCAAAATTATTAAATGAAGAAGGCAATAATCCGCAAGAAGAAAATCAAGGACAGGAACAAATGCCTGTTGGGGATATACCTGGAGAAGCAGGTGGACCTCAAGATGCAGCAAGCATGGAAAAAAGCCTACATCAAAAAGGAAGCATGGCAAATGATATACCGGGTGTAAAGCAAGAACAGCTACCGACTTCAACACCAATGCCAATAACAACAAATACAATAAAACGTCTATATTGGGAAATTCCGCAAGATTTAACATACAATGACAGCATTGTTTATTACTTAAAAACTGTCGGCAAAACAATGAAATTTGCAATACAATCAGATTTGTTAAATATTACTGAAATGCCTTATTCAAATAAAATGATTGTTGAAGTTGAAATTAAAAAAGACGGCAGTGTAGGTGATGTTAATACGAGCGTTTCAAGTGGTTCAAAACAAATTGATACTATTGTGTTACAAAGTGTTAAGGCGGCTCTAAAATACGTAAAAGCACCTACTTCGGAATTTAAACAAGATAGTTATCGTTTTTCACTTATTATTAATTTTTAGATTGTGATATGATATAAGTGTTAGTTAGCAGATTTTTGATGAAAGTTAAAAATTGGAATTATCGGAAAAACACTTAGACTTAATTAAGGATATTATCAAGTCTGACAAAAAATTCCAAAATAACGAAGATTTATTTGACGATTTTTTTAATGAGACTTGTAAACGTGCATTATCTATTGTTGAAACAATGGATGATGATGATATTGTTGAAGCATACTTGAGAAAAGTAGTTTCAACTTCAATAGTTATTGTGCTAAAAAATATGGGCAGAGTAAGACGAACTCATCAAAATTATGTTAATAATGATAAAGAGGTATCTCAGCCAATAGCAACAGAATCATTTACTATGTCAGGTGTTGAGCCATTTATTGTAAACTACGAATTTATTAATATAAAAATGAATCCCGAAGAAATAGCCGTAGAAAAAGAATTATTACAAAAAGTATACGACTCGGTAGTAATAGCACACAGTCAAAATGTTGAAAAACAATATCTTCAGTTGTATGAACTAAGATATGTAGAAGGTAAAAAACAGGCTGAAATAGCAAGAGATATGAATATATCTCAATCACAAGTATCAAAAAGATTATTTGAACTTATGGATATAGTAAAAAAATCAATTAACTAACAATGGTAGCACATGATTTGTCCAAGATGTAAAAAACAAATACCAAAAGATACTATCAGTTGTCCGCACTGCAATATGAAAATAGGGACTATCTGTAAGGATTGCGGTGCATACAATCTTGTATACAATAAATCATGTGTAGAATGCGGTGCTGAATTAGTAAAATTTTGTCCGAAATGCAAATCTGCAAATTTTCCTAATGCTACAATGTGTCGTAAGTGTGGAACCTCATTAAAAAAATCTGCTAAAAATAACACAAAAAAGAGGAATTTAACACCCCCAAGACAATTTGTTTTACCGGGAAATTCAAAATCTAAAAGAATTAAAACTCCTGAGTTTAAAACTGTTAAAAAAAGCTCTATCATAAATGTAAATCCTGATAAAATTGCTTCAGCAGGTTCTCCGATATTGCCCGTAAAAGAATTGCTGCAAAATGATGATAGAATGCTATCTGCACATACATCAACTAAAAAAATATCAAATTCATCAAGACAGATGAAGGATAAAATAAGAGTTAAAAAAGTTAAAAAGAAGCAATCAACGAAGGATAATGAAAATATCCAAATTCAACTAAATACACTTCAAAGCCAGTTAAATGGGCTGCAACAACAACTTCAAACATTGCCTCAGCAACTAAGTTCAATAAAACTTCAACAAAACGAAACAAATACTCTAACTGAGAATTCTGAAATTATTGAAAAAAAACCTAAATCAAATCAAAAAAGTGTATTACCAAAATCATCAAAAAATCAAACTAACAAACAAAATGGTACAATACCAAAAGTAAGTACGATAAAAGGATATCATGGAGTTTTACCGCTTAAATCCAACATTTTACCTAATAGTAAAAATGTTATACCAAATCCTAGAAACTTACAAAAATCTAAAAACATACTATCAGAAGCTGCCGGCAGACAGTTTAAAATAACTGAGCCAAAACCTGAAATTGAAATTCCGGTGAAAAAACAACAATCTGATTCAAATATTCCTGAGTATTCTCCAAACTTGTTTACTCAGTCAAGTGCTAAAAATATTTTGGTTAATACCTTATTAAATACCTCAGTAAGCATAATTTCACTTAGCGGTGAAAGCGGCATTGGTAAAAATATTGTTTTGCGTTCCGCAATAGAAGCACTAAAAGAAAATCAATTTGTATGGCTTATTGGAAAAGCAACTCCTCTTAGCCAAATAACCCCTTGCGGATTATTTCAAGATATTCTGCTTACGTTCTTTAATGTAACAAATTTCTGCTTAAATACTAACAAATTAAAAAAAGAATCACTAAAATTTTTTAAAACTGAATTTCCAACATTAAAGAATGATGAAATTGATGACTTAATTAATTTCTTATATCCTGAAAAATCTGCTTATTATGAAAATATATTTAAAAATAAAGCAAGAACCTTCTCTATTTTAAGAAAAGTTTTTGATACAATTGCCTCAAGAATGCAAACAGTTTTTGTATTTGACAATTTTGAACATATAGACAACATGTCTTATGAATTTTTAAAAACTTTAATTAATGGAAAAACAGGTCTGCAAAATGCAAAATATATATTAACGTACAACGAACCACGTTCGGCAAAAACATATTTATATGACAAAACATTAACTGATGCATCATACGCTGATATATCGCTTATACCGTTTAATGACAGCCAAACAGATACATTTATAAATCAATATAATCCTTTGTTTGTCGGTACATCACAAAATCTTAGAGATACCATACATAAACAAACAAATGGAAATCCTGCATATATTGAACAAATATTGAATTTGGTTACTGATTCAAGCAGAAATTACATTTCATTTGTTCTGCCTGAAACATTTGAAGATGTTGTAAAACGAAGATTAACTATACTTAAAAATGAAAATTCTATGGTATATGAAGTGCTTATTGCCTCTGCAATTCTTGGTTTAAAATTTTATCCTATTATATTAAACCAATTATTCAAAGTTGATGATAAAAGCTTTGCAGAAATGTTTTTAAGCCTTTTAGACTTGAATTATATATCTCAGGTTAATGAAACCGCATACGAATTTAAAAGTACAAAATTATGGAAAGCAATTCTTGAAATTGCTAAAAAAGATAAAAACTTTTTTAATATAAATGAAAAATTGTTTGTAATTTTATCAGGATTTACACTTTCATCACATTCGTCACTGGCACTAATAGCAACTAACATAAAAGAAAATCTTAGTGCTTTAAATGCTTGGTCAGAAGTAGTCAGACAAACATCAGCAATTGGTGACGAAAATATTTATATAATGGCTCAAAAATATTCTTTGGTACTTGTAGATAAAATGCAGGGAATGAATAGTTCATTAATTAAACACAATATATATGAACGACTCGGAAAAGTTATGTCATTTACAAATCCAAAGGCAGCCATAGAATATTTGCCAAAAGTCATTGAACATTCAAGACACTTAAACGATAACTTAAAAGAATTTGAATTAACGGGTTATCTGGCACAGTGCTGTCAAAAAGTCGGTAATCATTTTGGAGTTATAGAATGTATTGACAGTGCGGCTGAAAGTATTGACCAAAGCTATGACCTTGAAATAGCGATGGTGAAATCAAGAAAATTACGTTCATTGCTTACAATCGGTAATCTTGGTGAAGTTGTAGAATTAATTGACAACCAAATTTTACCTATATTTGAGCGAAATCTTGACACTACGCATCAGCATAAAAATATAAAAATTGAAGATTTGTTTGAAGCATGGTTAAATACATATTTAATTTTAGCAAATGCATTGGTATTGCAAGGCGATAATCGTTCAATAAGCGTTATAAGCT
The DNA here is from genome assembly GCA_002369055.1 of Cyanobacteria bacterium UBA3803. Taxonomy (GTDB): domain Bacteria; phylum Cyanobacteriota; class Vampirovibrionia; order Gastranaerophilales; family Gastranaerophilaceae; genus UBA6984. The sequence continues at coordinate 1,053 of DFEL01000125.1, read as the reverse complement.
CTATATTTGAAATTGTAGAAAAAAATCACATACAAAACGATTTATATGTATGCAAAACCAAATTAACACTTGCACTTGCTAATACTCTGAAAGGCGATATTAAAGAATCAGAAGTTATTCTTGAAGAAACACTAAAACAGTACAAAAATAATGACATTATGGATACTCAAGCAATAACTATCTGGAATATGATAAGCGTGCTTAACAGTATAATGAGAAATCAACTTGATGGAATTCAAGATGAATTATTCCAAATAGTAACTTTTGTTAATAACAATAATGATCAGTTCAGTAAAAATGTACTTAAATTGTTACTGGGTAAAGTTCTTAAAGAAAAGGGCAAATTTAAACAAGCACTTGCTATATATTCAGAACAAGTTTCATACTTTGCAAACGACAAAAATGCTCTTGGTGTACTGATGTCATGGTACTTTATATCAGAGGTAACATTATTGACAGCAGGTGCAGAAAAATCACTTGAATACTCTTTAAAAGCACTTGATATTGCACAAAGTCCAAAAATTCAAAACTTCTACTTTATAACACTATTTAATAAAATTATAGGTGAAGCATATTTGGCAATACAAGATTATGATTCAGCAAAAGCCTACATAGAAAGTGCTATTGGAATTGCACGTCAGTTTGATTTGCTCGATCCGTTATCAGAATTATATTTCTTATATGGTAAGTACCTACAAGAATTATCAACTATTAAATCAGATTCTCAAAGAGATTACGCAGTAAGTGCATTTAAAATGTATGATAAATCTGTAAATCTTGCTCAAAACTTGCATAACGGTAACCTTGTAAGTACAGTAATGGCAGCAAATACGGAATTAAGACGCTACTGTCAAAAAAATGGTATTGTTATAAGATAAAATAAATAAACTTTAAAACAAAAAAGACCGCCTAAAAGGCAGGTCTTTTTGTATTGTTAGTGGTAGTATATTTAAGTTTATGCTTTTTGTGCTTTTTCAGCATCTTTTTTATCTAAGTAATCAGTTAATTTAGCACCTAATTTGTTAGCAACAGGAGTAATAGCAACAGGAGTTA
>DFEL01000031.1 GCA_002369055.1 Cyanobacteria bacterium UBA3803 | reverse complement strand
GTTCTTTGTTGGTTAATTTGTTGACCTTCATATTCTAAGTTTGTTTTTCTTGCTGTTAAATTTAAAAATCTTGCTTGTGATGCTGCTAAACCCATATCGACACACTTTCCGTTTTTTCATTTCCCTGATACTAATTTAATTTATTTCCCTTACAAGTTTTATATCGGTCGGAATGCATGTAAACTTTAGGGTTTTGAATTGTTTTGTTACATAAGTTTACATTTTATTTATACAAAAAATTACCTGTCAAAACCTTTCTCTATCAAGCGTTTTCAAACAGGTAATTTTTTTATTATTATTTTACAAAATTATAACGTAAAATCTTTTTCTGCTACCAGGTCAGTTTTAACTTTTTCTATCCAAGCTTTCGCACTTGGATCAGCTTTTGTCCAGTTGACAGAACAGATTGCTCTTTGAACCCAAACTAATTGTTTAAAGAATTCGTTTTGAGAATTTGCTGCTCTTAATTTTGAATTAAAGTATGTTGATTGAGCGTCAATTAATTGAGTGATAGGTGCTTTATTTGCAAGATAATCTGCTTTTACTTTTTCGTAATTTTCTTTAGCCGCAAATGTTGCTTTGTAATCTTTTTCTATACTAAAGTATGCCGCAATTGCCTTGTTTATAACGCTTCTAACTTTTTGTTGTAAAGTCAATTTTACACTCATTTCGTGAGCATTCAATTCTTTAATTTCTTCGTTAATACGAGCTATTTCAGCAAATTTTGAACCACCTTCAAACGGTTTCCATTGAGCATAAATACCAAATCTTGAATAAGATGAACTTGCTCTTAACGGGTCATAGTTCAATGGTAAATTTAATGGTACAGGAGCAATTACACCTGCCGGAATATTTAAGTTTGCGGCATCTTTACCCCATTCTCTGCCCATTAAAGTTTGATATTGATATGATAATTTAGCATCAGGCAAAATGAATTTTTGAACATACATTGAGCGTTCATTCTTTTTCATTTTAATTGCCCATTTTAACTTTTCTAATTCAGGTGAAACATTGTATGCTTCATCAACAAGCATTGCAGTAAAGGCTTCTAATGCTTGCGGTGTTCTAACATAATCAATTACGTTTAATTCAGAAGTATAGAATGCAGGATCCATCGCTGTTAAAGGTTTCAATTCAAAATTGAAATTTTTAGGTGTATCCATATTGTTTAAAAATTTACTAATAGCAATCTTAACATTTTTATAATCAGCAGTCATATCAAGCAATCTTTGTTCAGAAATATTTAATTGACTTGCCCAACGCATAACTTCTTCTTTTCCGCAGAAGCCCATTTTTTCTCTAACTCTTGCTATTGCAAGGTTTTCACGTGCTTCTTGGACATATTCTTGTTGTACACCGATTTGGTTTCTCAACATTAGGGTATCAATGTATAAATTTGCCAAATCAATACCCATATTTTGTTCAGTCATTTTATATTCGGCTTTTTCAAATTTTACTTTTTTGCTTTTTATAAGAATATTTGTTACCAAAGCAGGTGAATAAATAACTTGGTCAATACCTACACCAAAAACACCTGTTTTTTCCGGAATCAACAATGCTGCTGAAGATGCATAAGTATTGTCATACATTTGATAACCTAAATTTACGCTTACTGTTGGTAAGTATCTCAATTTTGCAGATAAAGCTGCTCTGCTTGCCGCTTTTACTAAATGAGATTTTTGTTCTATATCCAAGTTTTGTTCATCTAATTTATTAAATACTGCTGATAAATCAAATACAGGTGCTTGTTTTTTTGTAATAACTTTTGAAGCGTTTAAAAGTCTTAATTGAGGTTGAAATCCAACTTTTTCGCAAGTATCCATGTTTACAAACATTATTGAATCTTCCATAAACATTACTTTTTGAGTTGGTACTTTATTACCGTCTAAAACGCTCAAAATATTAAATGATGTAGCATCTGATATTTTTCTGTCTAAATCTAATGCTCCTGAACCCATCATACATCCTAATTTAACATCGCTTTCACCCAAAGCTGAGAATGTCATGATTTTTCTGTCAGCCATTTGATTAAACATCAGTTCTAATTGTTCTATTGTCAATTTAAACTGAGGTAAAATAAATGCTGCATCTACATCAGACGGAACTTTTGCCATTGCGGCGGTAACATCATTTCCAACAGGCACTACTACAAAATTAATTGATTTATCTTTCAATTTATTTTTAATAAATTTATTCCAGTCTTTTTCCATTGCATAGTAACTGTCATTCATCATGATAGCAACTTTTTTGTAATTTGTAATGCGGTGGAATGATTCTAATTTTTGAGCAAATTGGTCAACTTGAGAGAAAAATCCCGAACCAAAATCTCTTAAACCGTACTGGTCAATAGTAACAATCATTTTGCTTTTGCTTTTAACTGCTGAAAAATATTTAGAAGCAATATAACCAAGTGCAACAACGGTTGTCGCATTTGAGTTCATAGCTTTGTTACATTGTACTTTAACACCGTTTTCAGTCCAGTCGCCTACAAAAACAAGATTAGCAGGGTATTCAACTTTTCTACCTTTACCCATTGATTTTGTAATTGATTTTTTAAAATTTTCCAAGAAATAATCATTTGCAGGTGATTTACCGTCAAATACAAATGCTATACGCACGCTTGGAACGGCTGCGTCAGCAGGTTGCGAAAAAATTCCGCCAATAATAAAAGTATTAAGCACAAAGAATATGCCCAATAACACACATAATAATCTTTTCATAAATCCTTCCTCTTTTTCCCGATATAAGAATATACTAAACTTATATTCGTGGCAATATGTAACAAATAAATTGTAACAATTCACGAAAGTATTACTATTACTGAACCTACAAGCATTATTAATGTTCCGATAAATTTCTTTTTCATGTCTGTTTCATGGAAAAATTTATAACCAAACAATAAGTTTACTAATGTTGAAAGTTGAAAAAGTGCCAAAGCGTAACCGACAGGCATGTTTTTAAAAACAAAATTAGTTGTTAATTGCATTGTCGCAAGCATGGAACAGACTATTGCATACTTTCCGAGTTCATCTTTACTAATCATTTTAAATGGCTTTTTAAATAAAATTATTAAACATAATGCAAAAAATGCACCTGCCCAGCACCACAACATAAATGAAATTACGGGAGATGACAGCAAAATAACTTTTTTTAAAAATACTGCTTCTATTCCCATTAAGAATAATGCCGCAAATCTTAATTGTATATCTTTTCTTTTAAATAAATTAAGTGAAAACCCTTCTTTTTGAGTTTCAAATACAAACCAACTCCCCCAAATTATCAAAATGACACCAAAAATTCCCCATAATGAAGGTATTTCATGTATTACAAAAATTGCAATAATCATTCCAACAACACATTTGTAAGAATTTATAGGTCCTAACACAGACAATTCGCCTATTTGTAATGCTTTTACAAGGCACGCATTTCCGACAGAGCATAAAAATCCTGCCATAAAAGCAAATATCCAAAATTCTTTTGGTAATAATATCCAATTAATTTTCACGGCAAACGGCACACATAAAATTCCCAAAATAAAATATGTATAAAAATTACACAATAGGGACGAGCCGTTTTCTGTAATTTTTTTTTGATATACATTTGCGAGCGGATTTGAAACCACTCTTAAAAATAATGCTATAAGTGTTTCTATCATATCTATATGGTTAAAAATATTATGTTACTAAAACCGTTTTCTTCAATATAGTTGTTATCTATATGTAAAAATTCCGCTAATGTTTCGTGAATTGATATAAAATGTCTGTTTTTTGCAATAATATTTTCCTTATTATCCTTTAAAATTTGTTTAATTTCTTTTTCTAATTTTTCAAATGTTTTTTTCCAAAAAACTTCTTCCACATTTGCAACACGCTTAAACTCATGGATGCAATGCAAATATATTTTTTGAACATCTTTTGTTAATGCCCATTTCAAAAACTCGGATATCTCAAATAAATTTGTAGGCATTGCAAGATATTTAGGAGATAATTTAACTTTTTTATTTTCATACAGGTATTCAAAATTATTCATTACTTTATCAAAATCCAATCCCATTTCGTTTTTATATGTATGTTTGTTAAAGCCAAGCATTGATACAGTCATTGCGTCAAAAATTTTTTCTGCTTGTTTAAGACGTTCTTCACCAACACAAAGATTTGTAATGGTCTGAATTTCCATTTTTGGATACTTTTTATGTAAGTCAAATAACATACTAAAGGCATTTTCTTGAACGAGAATTTCCCCACCTATTGCTATTATATGCTTCGGTTTATATCGTTCAATCATTTCGTTTATTTTAGATAAAAGTTCTTTTTCTTTGTTTAAAGGCTCTTTTGATTGAGGACAGCAAACACAGTTTGCTTGACAAACATTTGATGTTTCATAATGAATATAATCAAGATTTATTTTGTCATCAGGAGTTCTTGCAACAGATTTGAACATACTGCATTCGCATATTATGTCAGAGTTTTCAATTTTTTCATAAATATTTTCATCAAAAATATTACCGAGCAAAGTATACTTTCTTCCCCTGCAACAAGGATAGATGTTACCGTTTTGCATTATTTTTAATTTATGAAAATGACAAACTCTAACAGTTTTTTGCTGCATAATTAACCTAATTAATTAAATCTTGTTCTTGTTAAGTCTGCCTTACGCATTCTGACATTTTCCGGTGTAATTTCTGCAAGTTCATCATCTGCAATATAATCAAGTGCTTCTTCCAATGATAAAATTTTAGGTGCTTTTAATACAACCATTGCATCAGCAGTTGAAGTACGCATATTCGTTAATTTTTTTGTTTTGCAAACATTAACCGCAACATCTTGTGCTCTGTTACCTTCGCCAACAATCATTCCTTTGTAAACCTTAGTTTTTGGAGTTATAAAGAAAGTACCTCTATCGGCAAATTGGTCTAACGCATACGGAACTGCCTCACCTTGTTCCCAAGCTATTAATGAGCCCATTCTTTGTTTTGGAATATCACCTGCCAATACATCATATTTATTAAATGTATGGTACATAATACCTTCACCACGAGTTAATCTGATAAATTCACCTTTAAAACCTATTAAACCACGTGCAGGAATTACAAATTCCAATTTTGAACGTGTACCGGTTGACTGCATATCCTTCATTTGTGCTTTTCTGCCTGCCAAACGTTCAATACAAGTTCCTGTGCATTCATCAGGAACATCTAAATA